>CAKKRA010000112.1 GCA_919902475.1 Nitrospiria bacterium | reverse complement strand
CGAGCCTAAGATTGAATGTCCTAAGTGCGGCGCTGATATCTTCAGGCATGCTGACGAGCCTAAGCCGCCGTCATGTGTTGAATGGTGTCAGTTTGCTGAGAAGTGCCTTGGCGATGTCTTTGACCTTTCTAAGATAAAGAAGATAGGCGGCCAGGAGCGGGAAAAGGGCAAGGAGTATCTGGATAATATCTTAAAAAAGATGGAGATGTGCAAGAAAGAAGAGAAGTAGAGGCAGGTTTAAAACCTGCCTCTACTGTAAACACACCCGCAGTAATCCTGTCTGTATAGATTATATTCCCTGCTTAGTTCAAGGCTTCTTTTAAAGCCGTTTTTCTTTTTAAAATCTGCCTCATAAAATTTTATGTCGTACTTTTCAGCAAGCCTTCTGCCAATGTTATTTATAGCCTCTGCCTTTTTATGAGGGCTGATTGAAAGCACTGTCGCAAATATATCAAAACCATTTCCTTTTGCAAACCCTGCTGCCTTTTCAAGGCGCATGTCATAGCATAGCTCGCATCTCTTGCCGCCCTCTGGCTCATGTTTGAAATCTCCTGTTAATTTAAACCATATTTCAGCATCATATTGCGCTTCAATTAAAGGTATGCCTATTTCATTATAAAGCCTTTTTGTCTCTTCAAGCCTGCGGAGGTATTCTTCTTTGGGGTGTATATTCGGGTCATAAAAGTACCCTGTGATTTCACATTTATCCTTCAGCCGCTCTATGACAGCAGTTGAGCAGGGTGCGCAGCAGATATGAAGGAGCATCTTTGGTTTTTGTAAAGACATTCTTGCCTCTTTCTGATATAATTATACATTAAACCATTGAATTCTACAAATATGAAAAAGCCACAGATAAAAAGAAAAATACCTGCAACAATGGCTACACAGCATCCTGATAATGTCTCTGCGCCTTTTTGGAAGGAGAATAAAGACCCCTTTATCAGCACCATAGAAGAGGTGGAAGAGGCGTTCAGGTCCTACCGCGATTACATGTGCGAGGAGTATATGTGGGACTGGGAAGGGAAGCATGTTGATGAGGCTGTTGTTGATAAGCTCTTTACCACATACTACACCTTCTTTAAGAAGAGGCAGCTTGGCAAGGATATGTTTCTTACATTCCGCCTTCCAAATATATGGCTTGAAAAGGGCTACAGGATAGCAAGGGCATATATGGCAATACTGACATCTGTGGATTTTTCAAATGCCCTGAAGGTTGCAAGCCCTCCTGTCTTTGAGGTAATTCTGCCTATGACAGACAAGGCAGAGAAACTGATATATTTACAAAAAACCTTTGCCCAGATAGCAAAGTTTAAGGATAAGGCATTTGGCGAAAAAGTGAAGGTCTTTGATTATTTAAGGGTGATTCCTTTGATTGAAGGGATTAATGAGCTTGTATCATCAAAGAAGATTCTGCTTGATTATGTCAGGCTTCATAAAAAGGAATATAAATCTCCGCCGGAATATCTGAGGCCTTTTATTGCGCGCTCTGATCCCGCATTAAACGCAGGATTAGTCTCTGCAACTATTGCTGCGAAGATTGCGCTTTCTGAATTTTATAAATTCAGCGAGGAGAGCAAGGTGCCTGTATTCCCGATTATCGGCGTTGGCGCCTTGCCATTCAGGGGAGGGCTTTCGCCTTATACGCTTAAAAATTTCCTTGATGAATACAGCGGAATAAGGACAGTAACCATACAGTCTGCATTCAGATACGACTATCCTGCTGAAGAGTCAAGAAAGGCTGTAAGATACTTAAACAAGATGTTAAAGGCAGGCAGTCCAAAGCTGTATTCTTTGACAGATATAAAAAATGGAAAAAGGCTTATATCCATATTCAGCAATTATTATTGCAAGACTATTGAGGAGATTGCAGGCACTATAAACAGCCTTTCAGAGCATATCCCAAGGAGAAGGGAGAGGATGCTCCATATCGGTCTCTTTGGCTATTCAAGGGGCATTGGCAAAAAGAGGCTTCCCCGCGCCATTACATTTACAGCAGCATTGTATTCTCTCGGCATACCTCCTGAGCTGATTGGCGTTGGCAGAGGAATCAGGGAGATGATAAAGAAGAAGCTTGATAGAGAGCTTAAGATATTTTATAAAAATCTTATACCTGATATGATTATGGCAGGGAGCTATCTTAATAAGGAGAACCTCTATTTCTTGTCAAAGACAGAGAAGGCATGGAGCGGCATTGCAGAGGATATAAAGCTAATAGAGGAATTCATCGGCAGGGAACTCGGGCCGACAGATACAAGGCATTTTATACACAGGAACATCACATCAAATATATATTTCCTATGGAAGGAGAAGAAGGATCCCAAAGAGCAGATTATTGAGGCGGCACGACTCAGGCAGTCATTGGGATAAGATAATCTGATTGTGGCAATTCTAATTATTACTTTTTTTGCATTTTTGCTGAATCTTTTTTTCGGTGTTTTAAGGGCTGGAACAAAGAGCTTCTCATTAAAATGGTTTTTATATATCCATATTCCTGTGCTTATTATTATCCCAATCAGGCTGCAGATGGGATTGGGAAGCTGGTATATCCTGTATTTAATAGCAGTATCCTTTTCAGGCCAGTATCTTGGCGTATTATTAGGCAGATATAAAAAGGGATTATATGACTAACCTTATGCTTTTTTCTCTGTTCGGCGGCATGGCGATTCTCCTTTACGGGATGAGGCTTGCCGGCGAGGGGCTTCAAAGGGCAGCAGGCGCAAGGCTGAGGACAATAGTCAGCTCCCTGACTAAGAATCGCTTTCTCGGCCTTGGTGTTGGTATTATTGTAACAGTCTTTTTACAGAGCAGCACAGCAACAATTATTATGCTTGTCGGCTTTGTAGGCTCAGGCCTGATGACGCTGCCCCAGTCAATCGGTGTAATACTCGGCGCTGATATTGGCACAACAATCACTGTTCAGCTCCTTGCGTTCAGGATATATGATTACGCTATACTCTTTGTTGGTATCGGCATCACTATGATGCTTCTTGCAAAGAGCAGGTTTTTAAAGAATATAGGCGAGGGTATCCTTGGTTTTTCATTTATCTTTTTATCAATAAAGATCATGTCTGACTCACTTATGCCTTTAAAGTCCAGCGAGCTGTTTAAATCAGTGCTTATGGCATTGCTTGCAAATCCTTTGCTGGGTCTTATTATCTCAGCCATATTTACAACCATTGTTCACAGCAGCGCTGCCATTATCGGCCTTGCCCTTGCGCTCGGTCTTCAGGGCTTAATTAACATTGAGGCAGCGATACCCCTTATCTTTGGCGCAAATATTGGCACCTGCGCCACTGCCATTATCTCAAGCGTAGGCTCAAACATTGAGGCAAAGCGCGTTGCAGCAGCTCACACGCTTTTTAAGGTTTTAGGTGTGATTATATTCTTTCCTTTTATTAAGCCCTTTGCAGATTTTGTTATTTCTATGACCGATGATGTGCCGAGGCAGATAGCAAATGCGCATACGTTGTTTAATGGCGCAATCGCCATCTTCTTTTTGCCTTTTACCACTGTTATGACAGATGTAATAACAAGGATAGTGCCTGAGAGGCCTGGCGAGGAAAAAAAGTTTGCCCCAAAATATCTTGATAAAAGGGTGCTGAGCTCTCCTGTGCTTGCCTTTGGCCAGGCAAAGAGGGAGGCGCTTAGAATGGCAGATATTGCGCATGAGATGCTAAGAGACAGCATAATAGTATTTAAAAAGGATGATCCTGATATGATAGACAGCATAGAAAAGAGGGACGATTATGTTGACCTTCTTGACAGGGAGATAAAGCTGTATCTAACCAGATTATCCAATGAAAGCCTTACGCCGCAGCAGAGCAAGGTGGAGCAAGACCTGCTTGCTTTCATAAACGACCTTGAAAATATCGGAGATGTAGTTGATAAAAACTTGATGGAGCTGGCAAAGAAGAAGGTAAAGAACGGCCTTGTCTTTTCACATGATGGCATTAACGAGATAGAAAAATTTTATAAAAAGATATTGGAAAATTTTGAAATAGGGGTCTCGGCATTTGTCAGCGGTGATGCAGGCCTTGCCAAGAAGCTGCTTGCCAATAAGGTAGAGCTTGCTGAAATGGAAAGGGAATTGAGGCAGGCGCATATACAGAGGCTTCACAAAGGCCTAAAGGAGTCTATTGATACAAGTTCCATCCATCTTGATGTATTAAGCAATCTAAGGAGGATAAATTCGTATATAAGCAATGTTGCGTATCCAATTGTTGAGATTAGCGATAATTCATGAGTTTATAGCATAAAAAGCCTTGATTTTCAACAGGTTATGTCTATGTTTTAGGTTTCATTATTGTTAAAACATCACCAAAACTAAGTTGACACTTGGTTGAAAATATGATAATTTTTATATATATTAGTAAAAAATTCTTTAAAATGAGGGATTTGTTTGTCATTAGATAAAAATACCATATTAAAAAATGCCCAAAAATATACTGCCAGAGGCCAGCTTGACAAGGCCATAGAAGAGTGGCAGAAGCTCATCCAGGAAAGTCCGAATGACGGTAATATCTATAATACCATCGGCGACCTGTATCTTAGGAATAACTCTATTCAGGAAGCAGTCTCAGCGTATATAAAAGCAGGCGATTCATTTTACAAGGCTGGCTTTGCATTAAAGACAATTGCACTCTATAAAAAGGTCAACAAGATAGACCCTGAGAATATTGAGGTGTATCTAAAATTGGCTGCACTCAATGCAGAGAGGGGTTTGATAGGCAATGCCAGAGACGATTATCTTAAGGCCGCAAGGCTCTACCAAAAACAGGGGCATAGCAAGCAGGCTGTCGCTGTATATAAAAAGATTGCAGACTTAGAGCCTGATAATATCAGCGTTCATCAGAGAATCGCAGAGATGTGCCTCAAAGAGGGTCTTAAGAAGGACGCAGCAGATGAATACAATAAGATTGCAGAAGTATATGTGAAAAATAATGATGTCAAAGAGGCTGAGAGTTTTTTTAATCAGGCGCTTTCCATTGACCCTGATAACAGAAAGGCTGCCTTCGGAATAGGAAATCTAAGGCTAAAACAGGATAAACTGCAGGATGGCATAAACATACTGGAAGGCATTCTTGAAAAGAGGCCGGACGATGTAAAAACCCTGAATCTGTTTATTGATGCATGCACCAAGTCAGGCGATTATGCAAAGGCTGAAAAAAGTTTGCGGCATATGATAACATTGGAGCCGGCTGATCCAGCACATCATGAGAGATTAGGCTATGTATTCCTAAGAAAAGGGGCATTTGGTAATGCTATCTCCGAATTTAAGGCTATTATTGATGATTGCGCCCAGAAACAGGAATTTGACAAGATAAAAAAGATCGTTCAGGATATCCTTGAGGCAGATAATAAGAATATTGATGCCCATACAATGCTCATTGATGTTTATGAAAAGACAGGCAATGAGGGCGGCAAAATAGCAGAGTATCTGTCTATTGCAGATATCTATTTGGAGCAGTCTGATTTGGATAAGGCTGCAAATGTATATAGGGAAGTCCTGAAGATAGACCCAAATAATATTGAGGCAAAGAAGAGATTAGATGAGATTTCTGTTAGGGAGAGGCCGCAGGAAAAGTCTCCAGAAAAAGAGGCTCGGTTAGAAGCAGATGTAAAACCTGAAAAGGTAATTAAGCCTGAGGTTAAGGCAGAGATTAAGCCTGAGGTAAAGCCTGAGATTAAACCGCAGATTAAACCAGAAATTAAAGATGCCCCTGCTGTTATGCAGCCTTTTGCTGCTGTTGAGGAACAGTCAATATCAGATGAGGATGCAGAAAAGATTGATGGTTACTATACAGAGGCAGATGTATATCTTAAATACGGGCTTACAAATAAGAGCATTGAGCAGTTAGAGCTTATTTTGGGGATTAAGCCAAGTGAGCTGAAGGCGCATAAGAAGCTGAAGGATATTTACAAGATAGAGGGAAATACCCCGAAGGCAGTAGAAGAGTGCATAGTAATCTCAAGGCTGCATCATGAAAAAGGGGATATCAAGAAGGCAGAAGAGGTATTAAAAGAGGCCATTGAATTAGACCCTGATAACGAAAAGGTGAGAAATAGATTAAATGGGCTTGGAGGGGCACCTTTGATAAAACAGGCAGAGATGCCGCAGGAAGAGGCAGAAGCAGAAAGAGGAATCCCGACAGTTGAACTTACTGATTTTGACTTGGAGGGGATAGCATCTATTGTTTCGTTTGAAAAACCTGAAGAGGTTGAGTATGTTCCAGTTGAAGAGATTGAAGAGGCAGTTGCAGAGATTCCAATTGTTGAACCGATTGAGGCTATAGAGCCTGTAGTTGAGTCTGTAGAGGAGATTCAGCCGGTAATTTCAGAAGCTCCGGAAGTTGGAAAGGCTGCAGAATTTCCGCCTGTCTCTTTAGAAAATATCCAGGAATTTATTGCAGAGGCAGATTTTTATAGCCAGCAGGGATTAGCGCCGGAGGCGCAGGGTATTTATGAAAGGATACTCTCAATCCAGCCTGATAATCAGGAGGTTAAGGAAAGATTAAACAAACTGCTCAATATCGTTAAGCCAGATAAGAAGGCTGCCCCTGCTGCAGAGAAAAAAGAAGATGTTGATATAGAAGTGAAGAAGGGCGGCGCAAGCTTTAAGATATTGGAAAAGGAAGAGGAGGTTGAAGAAGGAAATTTCTTTGACCTTTCAAAAGAATTAAAAGAGGAAATGGCTGCTGCCCCTGCTCCACCAGAGTCAAAAGAGCTGAAAGACATGGAGCTGAGCGATATATTCCATGAGTTTAAAAAGGGCGTAAAGGAGTATCTTGGAGATGAGGACCATGAAACCCATTATAACCTTGGCATTGCATATAGGGAGATGGGGCTGATCAATGAGGCAATAGGTGAATTTCAGCTTGCAATCAAGGGTTCTGAAAGGTTCTTTGACGCAAGCAGTATGCTTGCATTATGTTTTAAAGAAAAGGGAATGCACCAGCTTGCGGTTACTCAATTAAAGAGGGCTATAGATGACCCCAGATATAATGAATCAGAATTTCTCTCTTTAAAATATGACCTCGGCGTTATTTATGAAGAGATGGGTCTCATGGAAGAGGCGTACAAGGCATTTATGGATGCATACGGAATTGATGTAAATTTCAGGGATGTGACAGAGAAGATAGATAAACTAAAGGGGAGCCACGCTTCAAAGAAAAAAATAAAGGAAGATATTAAACCAGTGGAGAAGAGGGCGGCGCCTGAGAAAATAGCGTCAAAGATTATTGATGAAAAACATGAGGAGACTGAGCCGATTGTAGTCAAGGATGTAGAGGCCGCTGCAAGCGCTAAGAAGAGCAAAAAGGGCAAGGTTTCGTATATATAATTAAGGCCAAAGGCTAAGGGCAAGAGGCTGAGGGCTAAGGGCTAAGGGCAAAAGACCAAAGGCTAAAGGCAAACTAAAGGCGAGAGGTTATAAGGATGAGTTATCTTGAATTTTACAAATTAAAGGAACAGCCTTTTACAAATACTGTTGATACAAAATTCTATTATAACAGCGTCCAGCATTCAGAGGCGCTGTTAAGGCTGAAACATGCAATAAACACAATGAAGGGTCTTGCAGTATTAGTTGGCAGCATAGGAACTGGCAAAACAACCCTTGCAAGACGGATGCTGGATGAGCTGAATGAAAAGGAATATGAATCAGCGCTCCTTGTCATTATACATGCAAATATTACCCCTGAATGGCTGCTGAAAAAGATAATTACACAGCTTGGCGTAGAAGAGCTGCCTGATGACAAGACAGAGCTTCTGAGCAAGCTTTGCAAGCGTTTGATAGAGATTCATGAAGAGGGGAAAAAGGCTGTTGTTCTCATTGATGAAGCCCAGATGCTCCAGACAAAGGAGCTGATGGAGGAGTTCAGGGGCATATTAAATATTGAGACAGACGGGAATAAGTTAATAACCTTTGTGCTTTTTGGGATGCCAGAGCTTGATGCATGCCTTTCACTTGATGAGCCGTTGAGGCAGAGGATCGCAATGAGGTATAAACTCCAGTCATTTGAGGAGAGCACAACAGAGGAATATATAAAATTCAGGCTAAAGATAGCAGGCTGCAGCAGCGAACTCTTCACAAAGGATGCTTTAGAGGCTGTCCATAATTATTCCCACGGTATACCAAGGCTTATTAATACAATATGCGACAACTCCTTGTTAGAGGGATTTTTAAGAAAAAAACTGAGGATTGATGCAAGTATAATCAAAGAAGTTGTCAATGACCTCGGTTTGACGAACAATAATAAAGCAGCGGTAAAACAAAACTGACATTTTTCTAATTAATACTTTACAAAACCTTGCATTTTATAAGCCATTCCATTTTTAGACTATAAAGCCTCCGTTTTTTTTCTTGACAAAAGTTTTTACAAACTCGCCTAATGCCTTATCAACCTTTTTTATGTGATTTATCAGCCAGTCAACAACAGTGCGATTAATTTGCAGCACAATAGGAAGGGTAGGGCCTTCGGCTTCAAACCTCTTTTTTAAATCAGAAAATTCTTTTATAAATTTGGTGTGCAGTGATTTATGTGCTTCATATTCAGGATAGCTGTATCTTTTCTGCAGGTTTTCTTCTGCTGTGAAATGGACTATTATATAGTCTTCTAAAAAATTAAACATTTTATACGCAATCTCCTTGCCTTCACCTTTATTACAGGCATCAAGCAGTTGATTTATCCTGTTAAACAGCTCCTTATGCTGATTATCAATCTCTTCTTTGCCTACTGACAGGTCTTCAGTCCATTGTATTGGCATTGAATTCCCTTTCTTGTAAAAAGAATTTACTTAAATTATACCAAATATACTCTATCAGTCAAGAACAGTTAATTTTTCTTGATAAGAATAATTCTAATATAGATTGCATATCTTCCTTTTTTTGTAGACATTTTCCATGTTTTATGATTTATTCTTAATATGCTTCTCCTTTCCTCTATTCAGGAATCATTAAAATCAATCTCTTCATATATCCACAGAACTCCTCTGATATATTCCAATTCCTTTAGCAGGATGTTTGGCTGCGAGGTTTATCTAAAGGCAGAGAATCTTCAAAAAACAGGTTCCTTTAAGGTAAGGGGCGCATTTAATAAACTAATAAAATTAAAGAGCGATAAGGTTATTGCTGCATCCACAGGCAATCACGCACAGGGTGTTGCCTTTGCTGCACAGACACTCGGTCTTAAGGCCAAGATTGTCATGCCTGTAACAGCCTCTATTGTTAAGCAGGAGGCAACAAAGGGATATGGCGCAGAGGTTGTGCTATACGGCGATAGCTTTAAGGATGCACTAAATTATGCAATGTCGCAAAAGGATTATGCCTTTATCCATGCCTTTGATGATGAGGATATTATTGCAGGACAGGGCACAATCGGCATTGAGATTCTTGATGAAATTAAGAATATAGACGCAGTCTTAGCGCCTGTTGGCGGCGGTGGACTCATCTCCGGCATTGCTGCTGCTGTTAAAAGCCTTTTGCCAAAGACAGAGGTTTTTGGCGTTCAGAGTTCATCTGCAACATCTGCATATGAATCATTTATCTCTAAAAGAATAATTGAAATACCTCCTCAGCCGACCATTGCAGACGGCATTGCTGTTGGAAGGGTCGGCGAAAAGACATTTGAGATTATCAGTAAATATGTTGATGATATTATAAAGGTGTCAGAGGAGTCTATTGCAATTGCTATCCTACATTTTCTTGAAAGGAAGAAGTTAGTAGTAGAAGGCGCTGGCGCTGTTACGCTTGCCGCTCTGATAGAACAGAAGAAGAGGTTTAAAGGCAAAAAGATTGTCCTCGTTTTGAGCGGAGGAAATATTGACTTTACGCTTGTTGACAGGGTAATCAATAAAGGACTTGTCTCAAACGGCAGGATAGGTATCTTCAGTATTGTTGTTGATGATGTGCCGGGAAGCCTTCATAAACTTACAGGGATAATAGCTGCTCATGGCGCTAATATAATTAACCTTGTCAATGACAGGCTTGCTGATGTCCCAATAGGCAGGGCAATGCTAAGAATTACTGTTGAGGCAAAGGGCTTGCAGCATCTTAATCAAATAAAAACTGCGATAAAAGAAGCAGGTTTTGATATAATTTAATTCCAAGCCGTTCATACCTGCATACCAAAATTATCCAATAAAGAATTGTGGAAAAAGGTGCGGCATTTATCAATAGCACGAGCTGCGGTTTATTTAATTACTGCTGTAAATTTCTGGATGGTTACTGCGCCTTTTTTGTCGCCGACGGTTATTTTTAAATTATGGGTGCCTGATGGAAATTTTGCATTTGAGATCTTTATTCCTTCTTTATTGACATATGGAAGCACCCTTTCGGTAATATCAATGCTTAAGAATTTCAGGTACTCAACCTTTAAGGTTGAAAGGTCTATCTCTGCAAGGCCTTTTGTTATAAAATGCAATTCTATATTTAATGGAGGGGCATAGGTCTTTCCTTCTTCAGGGGTAATAACCTTTATTATTGGGCCTGTGCTGTCCGATTTAGATTCAATGTCTCTTCCAATATTCTCGTATTGAATTGCTGACATATCAGGGAGGAGCGCCTCTGCTTGTGTTATCAAGGTTACGGGAATATCGTCTGTTTTCTTTTTATCTGTGACAACGTTATCCTTAGCCTTTTTTCTCTCTGAAACAGCAGCCTTTTCCCTGCTGCAGCCGACGCCAGCCTCTTCCAATGGTTTTATGTCGCCATAAATAAAATTAGCCACCTGTTCGCTTATAGCAAAAACAATCTCCTTCTGCATCACCCTCATCGCCTTATTTTCTGCCTCTGATAGTGTCAGATGCCCTTCCTTTCCTGAACGTGAAATGTTTCCAAAGGTTTTTCCGTTTTTTGTATCTATAAGCTGAAAATCAGCGCACCAGCGCATATATTTCCATTTTGGGTCAGAGATATCTGCCTTCCAAAGGGCAGCCTCTCCAACAATCAGCAGATCAGCCAGATTTGCCTCGGCCTCTTTTCCCAATACTGAGAAGCCATCCCTGTTTAAACCATCAATCACAGCCTTTCTAACATTAGAACTATTATCGCCTGCTACTGCTACATATATATTAAACTCCTTTGCAAGAAATACCTCTAACTCCCGTGTAATATCTGCAAGATTTATTGAGTTTTCCAAACCCTTGCCTGCAGGATTTACCACCCTGAGGTCTGTATTATATACATCTCTTGAGATAAGAGCCCTTATTGCCCTTCTTAGGGTTCTGATCTTTTCAAATTTATCTATTGTTTCTTTGGCTGTCTTGAGAAGGCCTTTGGCATCTGCATCCAGACTGCTTATCCGCTCTCTTAAAGCTGCAGCAGCATGGGTTCTATTGATTACAGCAAGGGCATAATAACGCGCAGTAGTTTTGTCCTGCCATCTTTCCGCAATCTTTACATTTTCCAAGACTTTCTCAGAAGTAACCTTTGTCATCTCTTCTATCGCAACCTGACGCTGGATATCGGTTTTCCCCTTTGATTCTGTCTGCAGATATTTTTCCAGTTCTGTAGTTCTGGAATCTACGGCTGCCTTAAAAATCCTTGCAATCGCACCATAGGCGCGGTCCTCTGCAACCTTCGAGGTATCACCTTCTCCAACACCAACGAGATATTCCCTTTCTGAATAAAGTGATGCAGGATTAGTTATCCATACAGGCTGTTTTTCTGCA
>CAKKRA010000111.1 GCA_919902475.1 Nitrospiria bacterium | reverse complement strand
AGATTCTGGAATGCCATCCCGCGCCTGCTCGGGTCGCGCAAGTCAGAACGGTTCTTTGGCCAGTTCGGCTCCCAGATAACAGCAGAGCCTCCGTCCTTCAGATGCTCCTTGAATAAACGAAATACATTTTCCTTCTCATCCCATACATGATGAAGCGCCCTGTTCATTGCAATCAAATCAACAGGCTCATTAACTGTAAATTTATGTATATCACCCTTCATAAATCTCAGCCGGTTATCAAGCCCGTCCCTCTTTGCGAGGCTTGCAGCATGATTTATATTCTCCTCAAACCCGTCAAGGCCGATGCCGCGCAGATGAGGGAAGCGAAGCGCCATCCTTCTTAGATACCAGCCGTTGCCGCAGCCGAGGTCAACAGCAAGACCGCCCTTTTTATCTGTCTCATTATATACAGGCACATTCGGCAATATCTGCTGTTCAAACATGCCTGCGAACATTGCCTCAAGCATCGGGCCAAAGAGATGAAGTATGCTTTCCCGCTCTGCAAGCACCTTTTCCCCGGGACGCTCCCCGCTTTTAATCAATGTTGCTGTCCTCTCTGCCATATGCGCAGAAAGCACTGACTGCACTGCAAAAGGCATAAGAGTGCCCTGTGTCTCTGGCACAAAGGCCTTGCCGAGCTCTGTCAACTGGAATTTTCCGTCAGACTCATCAAGCAAGCCAAACGCAAATGCAGCATCGCACCAGCGGTTCAGATATCCGATGTCCAAACCGGTCTTTTCTGAAAGCTCTTCAGGCGAAGCCTTTTTCATCTCTGCTAATGTTGAAAAAATAGGATTTGCTATGCCGATATACGCCACATTAAGCGCCATTGCCCCCTGCATCTGCGCCATAACCTGACTGCGAAGCTCTTGTGAAATGCTCATTGTTTTCTCCTATTAAGAATTTAGATAAGATTTTTGAAGGAATAATAACATTCTATTTATTGTATTCTATCAGGCAGGGGTTATTTCCTCTTTAATTATTTTCTCTATTGCACTAAGAAATCCCTCAGTCTCCCCATACCAATCACGAACTTCTTCTATATCAAAGCGCACAAGGTCAGCATAGTCTGCCTTCTGCCTGTTGTCATATAACCTATCGTATAGCTGTCCAAGTTCAATGGCCACCAAGCCGCACTTGACAAATTTTTGATGAAACAACGACCGAATGCCGCTATGTTTGGCAGATGACAACCCTTTCATAAGCATTAATGCAGATACTGCATAAAAACATGCGTAGTAAAGCCTATTGATATATGTGTTTGTATGCTTCTGCTCAAGAAGCATCCTCGCTTCTTCCAATGCCTCATGAGACCGTTCAAGGCGATATTTTATTAATACCTGAACCTCTTCTTTCATAAACGAATGCCGTCTTTCCTGATGTTCTTGTATAATGGCACTTCCTCATATAACGAAGAATCCCAATCAGCTTTGCTGATTAAAAATACTGTCAGAACAGACCCTGTTTCAAGTTCAATAGGAAATAGAGCGCGACGGAAAATGTCCTCTCTGTTTAAAGTAGCTTCACCATCAGTCAGAATTAGCAAGTCATAATCTGATTCAGGAAGTGCATCGCCCCTTGCCCTTGAACCGTAAAGAATAACCTCTGCAGCGGCATCAATAGCCTTTATAGCATCACGACATTGCTTTAGTAGTTCCTTATCCAATATAGCAATGGTTTTAACACTATCCAGTTGCTTCTTCATTTATATAAATCCTTTCTTCTCCAATTAATTCAGTTTTGTTTTAATTAAACCATACTCCTTATATACAGTCAAGAAGATGTATGACAAAATAGTGTATCTGCCAACTTTGCAAATTCTGCAATACTCAATGTCTCTCCCCTTCTTTTTGGGTCTATCCCTGTTTTAGTAAAAGCAGAATCAAGGGCATCATCAGTTATCATTGGAAGATTGGCTGACCTTAAGGCGTTTCTTAATGTCTTTCTCCTCTGGCTGAATGCTGCCCTTACTACCTTAAAAAAAAATCCCTCATCCAATACCTCAACCCTTCTCTTGTCAAGGATACGGAAGGATACCACTGCTGATTCTACCTTTGGCTTGGGAAAAAAGGCAGAAGAAGGGACAATAAAATTTAATGCCGGCTCTGCATAAAACTGGACTGCAATGGAAAGAACGCCATAGTCCTTTCCACCGGGAGCAGCAACGATCCTCTCTGCAACCTCTCGCTGCATCATCAGCGTCATTGAGATAATCCTATCCCGTGATTCAAGAAGATGAAAGATTATCGGCGTTGTTATATAATAAGGAAGATTAGCAGCAACCTTGAACCTGCCTTCTATTTCATTGAAAGGAAATTGCAGCGCGTCCTTTGCTATTATTTCAATATTGTTAAAACTGCCAAACTCATCTCTTAATTTATCTATCAATCTTTCGTCTATCTCTATTGCAATTACCTTCTTTGCCCTCCCTGCAAGAAGCCTTGTGAGTATGCCGTTTCCAGGGCCTATTTCAACAACTATATCGTCTTTTGATATATTTGCTGCATCAACAATATCCCTTGCAATATTTATGTCTGTAAGAAAATGCTGACCGAGTGATTTTTTGGGACGGACATACATCATAATATATTAGATATGGTAAATATAGTAACTATATATTCTCAATATACCTGCTTCTTATCAGGCCCATCTCATATTTATTTCCTATGTAAGAATGGGCTGGAGCCACCATAAAGCTAAAGCCCTTCCAACCCTCTTCTATCTTGACCTTTGTTGTGTATGTATAGAAGCCTTCCCATATCTCGCCTTGTGCTGACATCTGAATCAATCTGTTGCAGTAACAGCTTTTGTCATCTTCCAGTCTACCATTGCACACCTCAACAGAGACATCAGACGGCGAGATAGGCCCTAAATCCACAGTTAATATCAGCTCTGCAAAGGGCTCACCTTCTATATCTTCAATGCGCTTGTTGATATTGACTATCTTTATATATTTCCAGTTCTCTTTCATCCAGAGCTTCCACTCTGCAAGCTCCTTTGCCTTTGCATAATTCTTTAAGCCGAGTTGGGCGCCTTTTTCAGAGGCAGGGATATAGAAATTTTCAGTATAATCCTTTACCATCCTGTGCGAGCTGAATGTCGGAGTTATGTTTTCAATAGAGCTTTTCATTATCTTTATCCAGCGGTGGGGTATATCATTTTCATCCCTTTCATAATACATGGGGATTATCTTCTCTTCTAATATCCTATAAAGCTCATCTGCATCCCTTTTATCCTGCTCGCCTTCAGATAAATTTCCTCCTTCATCCCCAATTGCCCATCCATTATCGCTGCTGTAGCCCTCTGGCCACCAACCGTCCAATACGCTAAGATTTATAACCCCGTTTACAGCAGCCTTCTGCCCGCTTGTGCCGCTTGCCTCAAGGGGTTTTCTCGGCGTATTAAGCCATACATCAGAGCCTGAAATCAGATATTTTGCTATAATCATATCATAGCCATTAAGAAAAACTACCTTGCCTGCAAACTCCTGGCGCTGTGATATTTTATAAACATCTTCAATCAGCCTCTGCCCAGGCCTGTCATCTGGATGAGCCTTGCCACTAAATATAATCTGGACAGGAAATCTGCTGTTATTGATAATAGCATTTAATCTGTCAATATCCCTGAATATAAGATATGCCCTCTTATATGTGGCAAATCTCCTTGCAAAGCATATTGTAAGCGCATCAGGCCTTAGATTATATGGAGTAATTGCGCTGTTTTTAACCTTTTCAATCATCTTCTTTTTAAGAATATTATGCGCATCCCACAATTCCTTATCAGGTATATCATGAATCTTTTTCCACTTTCTGTGGTCATCTATCCTTTCCTTCCAGTCGCTTTCAAGATATCTGTCAAAGAGGTCCTCCATCTCTGATGCAAGCCATGTCTTCGTATGAATCCCGTTTGTGATGTGGTAAATCGGGATATAATTAAAAGGGACATCACACCATAAGTCATTCCACATCCTTCTTGATGTGGCAGCATGCAGCATGCTTACACCGTTGCGGTATGAAGAGGCATTTATAGCCAATACTGTAAGGCTGAAGAAATCAGAGCCCTCTTTCATAACCCGAAGGCCAAGGTTCATAAACTCGTGGTGGCTTATGCCGCTCTTTTTAAGATATGCTCTGAAATATTTATCCATCAGAAAAAGGGAAAAGGCGTCATTGCCGGCAGGCACAGGCGTATGTGTTGTAAAAACAGTCTTAGCCTTCACCACCTCAAGCGCCTCATAAAAACTCAGGTTTGCGTTTTGCATTAATCTCGCAATACGCTCAAGGATAAGAAAGGCAGAGTGTCCCTCATTCATGTGCCAGACAGTCGGCTTAAGCCCCATTTCAAAAACTGCCTTGGCGCCGCCAATGCCGAGAAGTATCTCCTGAGACATGCGCAGCTCTTCCCCGCCGCCGTAGAGCTTGTATGTAAGCTGCCTGTCCTCTGACCTGTTCTCATTAATATCTGCATCAAGAAGATACAATGAAATGCGGCCTATCTCTACCTTCCATACCTTTGCAAAGAGCCTCCTCTCCAGAAGTTCAATGCTGATAATGAGGTCTTCGCCCTTATTATCTTTTACAGGCGTAACAGGCATATCCTCAATAAAATGTTTTTCATAGGTTGCATGCTGTATACCCTTCTCATCAACAAGCTGGATAAAATAGCCCTGCCTGTAAAGAAGTCCGACGCCAATTAATGGAATGCCTAAATCGCTTGCAGATTTCAGATGGTCGCCTGCTAATATGCCGAGGCCGCCTGCATAGATCGGAAGAGTGGTGTCAATGCCGAATTCCGGAGAAAAATAGGCAACAGAGAAACCTTTGCTGCCTTTGTATTGCTCAGAAAACCATGTCCCCTCTGCCTTCATATATAAATCAAAATCTGCTATTACCTTTTTATACAGGCTTGCAACATCTTCCCTTGAAAAGGCGTCTTTAAGCTCTTCAACCTTTATCCTCTTTAAAAATAATACAGGATTATTTCCGCATTCATTCCATAATGCAGAATGGATAGACACAAAAAGCCTCTTTGCATCCCTGTTCCAGCACCACCACAGGTTATTGGCAAGCTTATTTAAGTCTGACAAAAAAATCTCAATCAAGACAATCCTCCTGATTTAAAAAACATAATAGGTGTATTTTCCTCTGTATGGATATTATATGCCAAAGAAATAAAATTGAAAAGAAAGAATTTCTTCTTGTCTTTATAAAACCAATTGCTTATACTTACCTTTAAATAAAGGAGGCATAAGATGAACAGAGCTTTGCAAACTATTATCATTATAATAATCTTTTTTCTTATATCAGCATCAAGCATCTTTGCTTCTGACATCCCATTTGGAAAAATTGTGGAAAAACAGACAAGGGTTGAAAAGATCTATAAGAATAAATTTGTAACAACGCTTGTTGTAAATGCTGTTTACAGGAACATTGAATTTAGAGAAGGCTATGTCCACGAATATGCAAAGGCGTATCAACTGACAAAGGCAGAAGAAGATGCGATGCTGACAAAAGAAAAGTCTCAGGATGAAAATGAGATCAGCTTCTATTTCTTTGCATATACAGAAGAAGAAAAGTGGAATAATTTTGACAAGGCCAATCCTGCATGGAAGATTTATTTAAAAGATAACAAATCAAACAGGCTTGAGCCGTTGTCGGTAAAAAAATTCAAGCTTGAGCCTTCCCTTCACTTTATTTATTTCCCAATGGTATCGCAATGGATGATGGGATATGAGGTCAGCTTTCCAAAGAATATTGATGCGGCAAATGCAAAATCACTCACCATTATCCTTACAGGGTTTCTTGGGAGCGCTGAGTTGACATGGGAAATTAAATAGTCCAAACCCTCCTCATGCAATTATCTGAATAATGAAGCTGAATAAAAAACATATCATAAGCTGGGCTCTCTTTGATTTTGCAAATTCAAGCTACTCCGCAGTTATAGCATCTGTCGTCTTTCCTGTTTATTATGTCAATGCAATAGTTGGAAATGAACGCGGCATTGGCGACCTCTGGTGGGGAAGGGCAATATCTATAAGCATGGCAATTGTGGCGCTGAGTTCTCCTTTCTTAGGCGGTATTGCGGATTACAGCGGTATAAGAAAGAGGCTTCTTTTTGTCTATACCTTAATCAGCGTATCTGCCATAGCAGGCCTTTCTATACTTGAAAAGGGAATGGTCTTTGAAGGATTTATGCTGATAATTCTGGCCAACATCGGCATGGAAGGCGGTCTTGTCTTTTATAATTCCTTCCTTCCAAGGATAGCTCCAAAAGAATATCATGGAAGGGTCTCTGCATGGGGATTTGGAATTGGCTACGCAGGCTCTATCCTCGCCCTGCTTGTTGCCCTTCCCTTAATAAAATCAGGAAAATTTGAATTAACATGGCTGATGGTAGCCGCATTTTTTTTCATCTTTTCAATGCCGGCCTTTATCTTTCTGCCGTCAAACATAAAAAGCAGATTCTCCTTGTTTAAGGCTGGGATTAAGGGTTTTACACAGACAATAAAAA
>CAKKRA010000110.1 GCA_919902475.1 Nitrospiria bacterium | reverse complement strand
ATCCATGCCAATATCATTTATTAAAACATTTTTTACAATCTCTTCAACAGACATCAATCTAAGACTCCTTTCAGCAAAGAATATCCCCCTCACCCTAACCCTCTCCCACAAGGGGAGAGGGAATGTTTTTTATTTCCCCTCCCTTGACGGGAGGGGATTAAGGGGAGGGTGGACTTCTTATTATCCCCTAACTACCATCACTGCATTAACCCCGCCCCTGCCGATAGAATTAACCAAAGCCGCCTTCATCCTATGCTCCCTTCCTTTTAGCGGAGTATAATTTAAATCACAGGATTCATCTTTATTTTCCAGATTTACAGTTGGCGGCACAAAGCTGTTCTCCATTGCAAGCAGTGTTGTTGCTGCATCCACAGCGCCTGCAGCACCGAGGAGATTCCCGATTGCAGACTTTGGCGCGCTTATTGGCAACTGAGATGCCTTTTTCCCAAATACAGCCTTTATCGCCTTTGTCTCTGCAATATCTCCGTCTCTTGTTGCTGAGCCATTTGCACAGATATAATCAATTTCATCCGCAGCAATCCCAGCCTCTTTTATAGCCATCTGAATTGCCCTTGAAAGCTGTCTGCCTTCAATATCCTGCTTTGTAGGATGGATGCCGTCATTGGTCATGCTAAAACCTGAAATCTCTGCGTATATTTTTGCACCCCTTTTCTTGGCATGTTCCATGTTCTCTAAAATAACAATCCCTGCACCCTCTCCAATTGCAAAACCGTCCCTGTCTTTATCAAAAGGCTTGTATGCCTTTTGCGGCACATCATTTCTCGTTGTAAGAACACCTGATGTATTACAGCAGAGAAGGCCATACGGACTAATCGGCGCCTCGCTTCCTCCTGCCAAGATAACATCTGCCTCTCCTTCCTGAATTGCCCTGTATGCAGCGCCTATTGAGACAAGACCGCTGGCGCTGTCTGCAATTATTGTCTGGCTGTAGCCGAGTAGTCCATAGTATATGCTAACCTGTCCCTGCGGCGCTGCTGGAAACCATGCTGTTGCCTGATATGGGCTTACCTCTTTTAAGCCAGCAGCATATAAATCCCTGAGCTCTACCTCTGCAAACTCCCAGCCTCCAATAGCATTGCCAATAAAAACGCCCATCCTCTCCTTATCCTCTGCATCAAGATTTAATTTTGCATCTGAAATTGCAAACTCCGATGCCAGCAAGGCAAGATGAGAAAATCTGTCTATCTTTTTTAAAAGCCTCTTTGGAAAGGTGTTTAATTTTTCCAGATCACTATTTATCTGTCCAGCAATCCTTGATAGATATTTACTGGCATCAAACTTTGTTATCTCAGAGACAAAGGAGTTTCCGCTGGAGATATTCCTCCAGTGTTCATCCTTTCCTATTCCTGCAGGGCTGACTATGCCTATTCCTGTTATAACAACTCTTGTTTTCATATATTAAATAAAATTCCTCTCCTCACAATTATCTCTCTTCACCCTTCCCCCTTCACCCTTGACCCTTTACCTCACCCTCTTCAACACCACAGCAGAGTGTATGCCAGAAAATCCGCTGCTCGTCTTTAAAATCACATCTACCTTTCCTTCACGATATTTATTCGGTATATAATCCAGATCACACTTTGGATCAGGCTCTTGATAATTGATTGTTGGCGGCATACAGTTGTTCTCCATAATCAAACAGCTTGCAGCAAGCTCAATACTGTTTGCTGCTGACAACGGATGCCCTATCATAGACTTAATTGAGCTTATCGGAATCTTATATGCCTTGTCTTTAAATACACGCTTAAAGGAATTTGTCTCAAACAAATCATTCTGCTCTGTTGAGCTTCCATGGGCA
>CAKKRA010000109.1:1942-4618 GCA_919902475.1 Nitrospiria bacterium | reverse complement strand
TGGAGCCTCCTTTGTATAATCTTGCAGCCTTGCCTGGATTGATAATGAGCGTGTTCTTAATTTTTCTGATGTCAGGCCTGTGCGTATGGCCATAGACAATTATATGAAAATCCCCGCTGTGCGACAGGGCATTAACCAAATCAGGCTCGTGCATGATGACAATTTTTTTCCCTCCAATGGTTATAAAATGAGGCTGATTGTGGACATTGCCGCCTGATTTTTCTGTAAGCAGGAGTTTATCACCATCATTGTTGCCGAAGATGCCTGTAAACCTGCACTTTAAATCTCGGAATATTTTAAATGTGAATGGAGAGGTAATATCCCCTGCATGAATCACATGCGATACCTTCTCAGCAATAAAATAGTTCACTGCCTTTCTTATTACGATTGTGTCGTCATGGGTGTCTGAGATTATTCCAATAAGCATATCAACTCCTTTAAATACTATAATTCAAAATACAAACGCCATATATAAATCATTTACATTTGTGTTTGTCGGGCCTGTTATAATCAGGTCGTTTAGTTTCTTGAAAAGGCTGTAAGAGTCATTATTTTCAAGATACACCTTTATATCAAGCCCCTTTTCATTTGCCCTTTTTACAGTTGTGCTGTCAGCAATAGCGCCGGCAGCATCTGTCGGCCCGTCTGTTCCGTCAGTGCCAACGCCGGCTATCGCCGCATCCTTTAATCCATTAATTATTAACGCAGCAGATAAGGCAAACTCCTGAACTCTGCCGCCTTTACCTTTTCCTTTTACTGTAACTGTTGTCTCGCCGCCTGCGATTATGCACGCCTTTCTTTTTAACGGCCTTTCAAAGCTGTCTATCTCCTTTGCAATTGCGCCAAAGAGCTTGCCTATCTCCCTTGCCTCGCCTTCTATAAAAGTAGAAAGCACCATTGTATGATAACCGAGCTCCTTTGCCTTTTTTTCAGCAGAAGCAACAGCAGATTTATTATTTCCTATGATGATATTTCTTATTCTTTTAAATGAAGGGTTTCCAGCCTTTGGTGTCTCAGCAATATCCCCCTTCATGCCCTTTAGAAGATAATTTATTACAGGCCTTGGTGTATTATTCCATATAGAATGCTTTTTCAGGATATCCACTGCATCCTTAAATGTTGAGTTGTCAGGCACAGTAGGGCCTGAGGCAATTACATCAAGCCTGTCTCCTATTACATCAGAGAGGATAAGGCATACTGCTTCTGCCGGGTATATTAATGATGCAAGCTGACCCCCTTTTATTCTTGATATATGTTTTCTCACTGCATTTATTTCATCAATAGCTGCGCCTGATTTTAATAATAATCCAGTAACAATCTTTTTGTCATTTAACGATATATTCTCATTAGGCGCTGGAAGGAGTGATGATGCGCCTCCTGAGAGAAGTATAATAAGCAAATCACCCCTTTTTATGCCTTTGAGAAGCCCTATTATCCTCTCCACACCTTTGACGCCGTTTTCATCCGGTATCGGGTGTCCTGCCTCTATTACTTCTATTTTTGACAGGTTTTTCTTATGGCCGTATTTTGTTACGATTATGCCTCTGGCAATTCTGTCACCCAGAATCTCTTCAACTGATAGAGCCATAGAGCAAACAGCCTTGCCAGCTCCTATGACATATATATTTTCATAAAGGTCAAGATTGTATGCCTGTTTCTCAATGGTAAGGCGGTTTTTTTGCAGGTGCATTATGTCTTTTATTGCCCTTTGCGGGTCTGCTGCAGAAATGGCAGATTCAATGATTGCAAGTATATCTTTCTTTCTTGTATTAATCATAATCAATGGCAGGAGGAGCAGTTTGCTGATGTGCAGGTGCTGCAGGAGGAAGATGAGTTAGATGATGAATCTGACTTAGAGCCTCCTCCCATGCCGAACAGCGACATCTTTTTTATTACCTTATCCGATGAACATTTTGGACAGCATACTGCTGTGGTTGAAAATACCAGTTTTTCAAACTCCTCGCTGCATTTATTGCATCTGTATTCATATATAGGCATTTCTATTCCTTAATCACTAATAACTATTTACTATTTTTTCGGCACCTTTTCCCAGTCATCTAAGAATTTTTTTATTCCTATATCTGTTAACGGGTGTTTTGACAACTGGAGCATAACATTATAGGGTATTGTAGCAACATGCGCGCCCATTAATGCTGCATCAACTACATGGAGAGGGTTTCTTATGCTTGCTACTATTACCTCAGTTTCAAAGCCGTAGTTATCAAATATTATCAGTATCTGTTCAATAAGGTCCATTCCAACATGGCTTATATCATCAAGCCTGCCAACAAATGGGCTTACATAGGTTGCGCCTGCCTTAGCAGCAAGAAGCGCCTGAGACGGCGAGAAGACGAGTGTTACATTTGTTTTGATTCCTTCTTTTGAAACAACCTTAACTGCCTTCAGTCCCTCTGGCGTCATGGGTATCTTGACTACAATGTTTTTGTGTATCTTTGAAAGCTCCCTTGCCTCCTTAATCATTCCATCAGCATCAAGGCTTACTGCCTCTGCGCTAATCGGGCCGTCAACTATTGAGCATATCTCCTTGATCAAGTCTTTAAAGTCCCTTCCTTCCTTTGCAACCAATGAAGGGTTTGTTGTTACGCCGTCTACTAACCCAAGCGCATTTGCCTCTTTAATCTCTTTTACATTTGCTGTGTCAATAAAGAATTTCAT
>CAKKRA010000109.1:0-1842 GCA_919902475.1 Nitrospiria bacterium | reverse complement strand
GCCATTATCAAAAACCGCTTCTAAAATCTCTCTCGGAGATTTATCAATCCCCTGGCCGCGCTTTAAATGGCATGGGTCGTGATAGGTTACCTTCTTTTCCAAAGGGCGCAGCCCTTTTTCAAAATCAGTATTATTTACAATGAACTCGTTTATATCAATCAGCCTTGCTGAGAAATTTTCAACTGATTTATCGGCGTGTATCTTATTATATTCATCCTTTATTGTCAAGCCGCAGGTAGCGCAGGCAGTAACAATTGCATCAACCTTTAATTTATTGAAAATCTCAGCATTCTTTTTTGCCAGATAAAGGGCGGTGCCCCTGTCTCCTAACGACAGGAGCGGTCTTCCACAGCAGAGCTGGTCTTTTGGTAAAATGATTTCAATATTGTTTTTTTTCAAAACCTTTATTACTGCATCCCCAATCCTCTGGTCCATATAATTTATTGCACAGCCGACAAAGAAGGCAACCTTGCCCTTTGGTTTTTCACAGGTGATGATTTCAGGATAGCGTGATAAGAACGGGCTTTCAGTAAGCTCAGGGATAAGACGCTTTTTTTTATTTGCAACAAAAGGAATGATGTTTCCAAAAATGCCATCAGCTTCTAAAGGCGCATACACAGCCTTACTCATCCTGCCGATAGTCTTTAAGATATATGCCATTGGCCAGCCGCGCCTTACCACTTGCGTTGCAATAAGGTTTTCTATTATGCCAATGCCTTTGTTCTTTGCAAGCTGCGCCTTTGCTGAAAGCATTATATCATCAACCTTAACAGATGCAGGGCAGCCTGCTACACATGCCTTGCAGTCAATGCAGGTGGAGATGCGAATATCAAAGCCTTCGGTTAAATCAAGCCTGTTCTCAATTACAGCCTTTGTCAGGCTGAGCCTTCCCCTTGCTACCATTGATTCATCAAGGAGCTCTTTAAAGGTCGGACACACAGCCCTGCATGCGCCGCATTTGATGCAGCGGGAGATTTCATTAGAATAATCTTGCAAGATTGTGTAAGTCATTTTGAAGATTTATCTCTGAGGCTCAATGATTACCTTGATAGATTCCTTTGCATCAGCAACAAGCTGAAAGCCCTTGCCTGTCTCTGCAAGGCCGAGGCGGTGTGTTATCATATCCTTAACATCTATTCTTTTTGCAGAAAGAAGCTCTATTGCCTGCAGAAGGTCCTGCGGAGCGCCAGCATAGGATGTGGTAATCTTTATATTATTCTGATATATATCCCATAATGGAAGTTCAACATTGGAAGCAGGGTCAAGCACTGCAAAGAGCAGGACTGTCCCGCCTTTATCAACTGTTTTGAAACTCTGGAGGATAGCGGATCTTGCGCCTGTGCAAAGGATAACCATATCTGCAAGGAAACCTGAATTATGCTTTTTTAGAATATTAGACACATCATCGTCAGCCTTTAGCGCAATATCAGCGCCAAATCTCTTTGCAGAATTTATCCTGTAGTCATTAACATCTACTGCTGCGATAAACCCAGCGCCCAGCGCCCTTGCAGATATTATCTGCAAAAGCCCTGATATCCCGCTTCCAATAACAAGTATGCTCTGCCCCGGCTCAAAGCCTGAAAGCCTTAAGCCGCGCAGCACGCATGCAAGGGGCTCAACAAATGTCCCCTCCTCGTATGAAAGATGAGCAGGCAGGGGAAATGTCCCTCTGTCTACATTTATTGCAGGGAGCTTTAAATATTCTGAAAAGCCGCCGGGGATGAAATTTGTTTTTCTTAGGGTATCGCATACAGAGTGGCGCCCCTTAAGGCAGTATCTGCATTTGTTGCATGGCACATGGTGCGTAACCACAATCCTGTCGCCCTTCTTGAATCTTTCTAC
>CAKKRA010000108.1 GCA_919902475.1 Nitrospiria bacterium | reverse complement strand
ATGATTACACAGATATTTCAAGGAGTTTTAATCTGTGTAATCTAATCTTTTATCTATGTAATCAGAGATTGTTGTGTTTTTCAACAATCTGGTAGTAAATTGTTTGACAATATCAAGGCGATAAGATATTATAGGCACAAAAGGAGGGTGCATTAATGGAAACTGTATTGATTGCCTTTGCTGCTGCCCTTGCTATTGCTGTCCCTGCTATTGCTACTGCATGGGCCCAGTCAAAGATTGGCTCTGCCGGCGCCGGCGCTATGGCAGAAAAACCAGAGGTCAGCGGCACCATTATAGTCCTTCTGGCCATTCCTGAAACAATGGTTATCCTCGGTTTTGTTGTTGCTGTTATGATTATACTTTATTTGAAGTAGGGCAACTGTTTTTAAATCCTAAATTCTGAACAAGTTCAAATGACAAAAATCAAAACGCTTATCACCCCTCACCCTATCCCTCTCCCGCAAGGGGAGAGGGGAATAAAAGGACGGGAGGGGATGAAGGGGAGGGTGAGTTTAAAGAACTGTTTGGATATTACAATAACTAAAAACTTTGAGGTTAACAAATGTCCCATCAGGATTTAATAAACGCGCTTCTGCAGGATGGAAGGCATCAGTGCGAGCAGATTATTGAAAAGGCAAAGGCTGATGCAGAAGAAATCGTAAAAAATGCAGAAAGAGAGTTAGAACGACAAAAGAAAGAATACCTTAATAAAATAGAAACAGACATCAAGATAAAGTCAGTAGAGGTTATAAACAGGGCAAAGATAAATGCCAACGGCAGGATACTAAAGGCAAAATATGAGGCAATAGAGAATATATTCAAGAAGGCAACTGAGAGATTTCTTGAGATTAGGAATGAAAAGCGATACCTGTCTATTTTTGAAAAACTCTGTAAAGAGGTTTTAGGAGATATTAAAGGGGAGACAAAGGTTATAATGGACAGTGAGGATGCAAGCCTGTTTAAGAAACTCTTTCCTGACATTAATGCTGAGATTGCCCCTGTTAACAGCTCAAAGGTTCTTGGTATTGAGCTGATTACTAAGAATGGTTCTGTGATAATAAAGAACACTTTGATTTCCCGCCTTGAAAAGATAAAGCCTGAGCTGATGCTTGAACTGAACAAACTTCTCTTTGGTAAAGTTTGATGACTGATTATTCCTATATCAATGCAAGAATAAGGGGCATGAAGGGCAGGCTATTTAAGACCTCTGAATATGAGGAATTGTTTATAATGCATGACCTTTCCTCAGTTATTCTCTTTCTCTCTAATTCCACTTACAGCAGGTTTATTCTTAGCGCTGAAAAGGCAGGTATCAATGAGATTGAAGAGGCTTTAAGGAGAGACCTTTCAGATACGCTAAAAAAGATTTATAATATTGCTGAAGGAGATATAAAAAGGCTTCTTGAGATATTGCTCGGCAGGTGGGATGTATATAATGTAAAGACAATATTAAGGGGCAGGCATATTAATAGGACTTCAGAAGATATTATGCCGCTTTTAATTGCAACAGGAGCGCTTTCCGAATCCCTGCTAAAAGAGCTCTGCCTGCAGGAGGATATAAAGGGTATTGCTGATCTGCTGATTACATGGCGTTCTCCATACGGATATGTGATTCAGGAAGGCATTAAAGAATACAAAGAGAGCAATGATATATCCTCTATTGAATTAAGGCTTGATAAATTTTATTATACTGACTCGCTGAAAAGGCTTAATAAGAACAGGGAAGCAGATTATTATGTGTATACTATGCTATCCTATCAGATAGACATGCTTAATGTAATTACTTCATTGAGGATACTGAAAGAGGAGCGGCTTAAGATATATGCTGATGAGTATTTTATTGAAGGAGGCGACGCCTTTTCAAAAGAATTGTATAAAAAGGTTATAAGTGAAAAGGGGCTTGATGCAGGTTTGGGATTATTAAATACAATCAAATTCCGCCGAAGATTCAAATTTACAAAAGAGGTTTTTTTTGAGATAACAGGCCTGCCAGAAATGGAGAGGAGGCTTGAGATGGGTATATTGAAAAATGCAATAAGCCTTTCTTTTAAAGATCCTTTAAATATCTCATTAATCATAGGCTATATATGGAAAAAGATTAATGAGGTGATTAATCTGAGGCTGATACTTCGCGGAAAATTAGTGGAGATGCCTGAATCAAGGCTAAGGGAGATGGTGGTTTTGATTTGAAAATTAATAATTGTAAATTGGAAATTGGGAAATACCACATAATGTCATTCCCGCAGTGTCTCTGAGCGGGAATCCAGAAAAGGAATTAGATTCCAGTTTTCATGGGAAACACTGGATTCCTGCTAAAAACATGCAGGAATGACATGAGTCCAATTTTAAATGGAGCGAAGCGACAGATTATGCCTCGTGTGGTTGTATTAACAGATTATGATACAGGTCTTGGTTTTCAGCTTGCAGGTGTAGAGGTTTTTAAAGCAAAATCATCTGCTGAGGCAGAGGCAGGCCTATGCAATCTTCTGCTTGATAAAGATATAGGCATTATTGCCGTAAGTGAGGATTTTATTGAAGGCTTTTCTGAAAGGGTAAGAAAGAGGATTGAAGGCGGCGGTCATCCAATAGTGTTCCCCTTCCCATCAATTAAAAAATGGGAGGAGGCAGCGCCTGCAGAGGAATATGTTGCCCGCCTGATAAGAAGGGCGATTGGGTATCATTTGAAGATAAGAAGGTAGAGTGTGGTGATTAGGTTGAATGTTAATTTTTAAAATCCCCCTTAATCCCCCTTTTTCAAAGGGGGAAATTCT
>CAKKRA010000107.1:1269-6594 GCA_919902475.1 Nitrospiria bacterium | reverse complement strand
TTTTTAATTTAAAAGATTGTTGAAAAACTCAACAATCTCTGATTACGCAGATAAAAGATTAGATTACACAGATTAAAACTCGTTGTCCTTGAAATATCTGTGTAATCAAGGCTGTTGATGGGTTTTTAAAAAGGCAGTTAAGAGACTATGGAACCAAAAGAGACAATTGATATTCGCGGCTTGATATGCCCCATGCCTGTTATAAGGCTTACGCAGAAGATGAAGGGTTTGAATGCAGGGGATATACTTATGGTGATTGCCAATAAGGATAATAAGACAGATGTCTACGGCTGGTGTCAGAAGAATAATGTGGATTTCATAGAATGCAAAGAAGAGGAGAATATCCTGAAATTTGTATTGAAGAAGAGGTAGCCTTTAGATGAATGTGGCAAAGAAGGAAAGGGTTACAATGGTTGTGTGCAGCGGCGACCTTGACAAGGCATTAATGGCCTTTACACTTATCAATGCGGCAGCAGCTCTTGATATGGAGGTCTCTGTCTTCTTTAGCTTTGGCGGAATTGATATTGTAACTAAAGAGGGGGCAAGGAGGGAATCTGTCGGCCTCTTTGAAAAGATACACAGCTTTTTTGCAAGAGGAGGCGCTGAGAGGCTCGGCTTGTCAAAATACAATCTTTTTGGCATTGGCGCGCTTGCAACAAAGAGCAGGATAAGTCGCAAGAAGATTATGACATTAAATGACCATATAGCTGCTGCTAAAGAGCTTGGCGTAAAGTTTGCTGTCTGCGAGATGGCAATGGAGACTATGGGCGTTAAGAAGGAAGATTTGATTGATGGGATTGACGAGGTTACAGGCGCTGCGTCGTTCTTAGCAAATATTGGAGATGCAAAAATAAATTACTTTATTTAACGGCTTCGTAAGAAACTGTATTGGCAGACCTATGTGTCTGCCCTTTATCTGGGCGAACACAGGGGTTCGCCCCTACAAAAATAAGAAGAATGAAAGACTTAAAGGAAGACCTAAAAACTATAAAAGAATATCTAAAGCTGAACTCTGAAATAGTCGGCGTAAGACTTGCGAAGGATGACATTGCAGAAGGTCATCCTAAAGAGGGGCAGTTCTACTGCTGGTTTGTGCGGCAGTCTGCAATCAGCGGAGAGAGATTTAATCTCAATGAAAAGGATTTTACCTGTCCTAATCCAGAGCTGTGCCTTGGCCTTCGTGAGCCGAAATATGTTGAGGTGGAATTGCGGGTAAAGGAAAAATATAAGACTGTTCAGGTTGGTGATGTGGAGAATGCAGATGTCCTCCTCTTTATGATAAATCCAAGACAGCTTATGGATCTTTCAATACTGCTCGGCGGAATTACAGCTTCATTTAAAGGTGAGACTGCTGTATGCGGCGAGGCAACAGCAAGGTGTTATATTGAAAAGAAGCCGTCCCTTACATTATTATGCCACGGCGCAAGGGACTTTTCAGGGTATAAGGATGATGAGATGGTTTTGGCTGTGCCTGTATTTATGGTTCCTGATATGGTTAAGAGGATAAACGAATTAAAGGCATTGGGGCATTAAACAAAACCAAAAATCAAAAATAAAAATTCAAAATTAAGGAGTGATATTTAGATGCCAGAAAAGAGTGAAATAAAGATTGATAAGGTTCTTGATATTAAAGGAGAAATCTGTCCATATACCTTTGTAAAGTCAAAGCTTGCATTAGAGGAGATGGAAGACGGAGAGGTGTTAAAGGTAATTGTGGATTATCCGCCTGCCACTGAGAATGTCCCGAGGAGCTTGGAAAAAGAGGGTAATGATATATTATCAGTGGAAAAGACAGGGGAAAAGATATGGGAAATAGTAGTTAGGAAGAAGAGTGATAATATCTGATTGTGAGATGTAACCTCTTATTCCTTCTACATTTTTATTGACAGCGCCCCATTAGAAGGCATATCAATATTCCAAGGCTGAAATTTGACAATACATTAACCCTCTGTTATATTTAGATTAACTCCTTAATCTAATAAAAATGAGGTTTTCCATGGCATTAAAGGGTGATAAAGGCACATTACAGGACCATGCAATATATGAATTGCTAAAAAGGATCAATCATTCTGATTCAACTGGTGTTGTGTTTATAAAGAGCGAAAACTCTATCGGGAGCATTTACATAAAAAACAGAAGGATTGTTTATGCAAAATTCAGGATGGCTGATGAGGATAAGTCCCTAAGCGACATCTTTTCATTAAAAGACGGTGAATATAACTATCAGGAGAATCTTCCGCCTATCAGGGAGACCATCAACTACTTTATACCTGAGATTTGTTATGCCTATCTTAAGAAGGACATTGCAAGCGCTAATATAAATTTTGTCAACAGCCTGCCTGACTATAATAAGAAGTTAATCCTCTCGCCGGATTTTGCCGAGTTTGGCAGCAAATTGCATCTTTCAACTGACGAACAGGATATTATTAATTTGGTAAAAAAGAGCGCTACCATTAATCTTCTGTTGAGGACAATGAATATTGATAAAGAGACATTGTTAAAAACTATATATGTCCTCTATTTATCAGATATTATAGATGTTGAAAGGGAGCTGGAGAAGAAGGGGACATATGAATCAAACATGGTGGACAGATTAAAGGGATTTGGGGTGTAATTATTTAACAAGCTTTTTTACAATCTTTTCGCCGAACCTTCTGCTTTCTTCAAGCCCGCCTTCATCTGGTTGATTCTTGATTAACAGCCCTGGTTCTATTACCTTCATGCCAAAGTATTTTAGCGTGTCTATCATTTTTCCCACGCCTTCGCCGCTCCAGCCGTATGAACCGAAGGCAGAGCCGACCTTTCCCTTTAGATTGACATCCCTTATCTTTAAAAGGAAATTCTTCATGCCGTCAAAGAGGTCTGCATGATAGGTTGGCGCGCCGAGTATAAGGCCGTCTACATCCTTTAAATCGTCTGCCTTTGCAACTAAGATATTCTTTAATATGGTATCAGCGCCTGCATTCCGGGCGCCCTCTTCAACAGCCCTTGCTATCATCTCTGTGCTTCCAGCCTGTGTGCCGTAGATTATTGCTATTTTAGGCATGATAAAAACCTCCGCTTTACTGCTCAGGTAGCATTGTTTAAGATATTGGGTGTCATTCCCACGAAAGTGGGAATCCATGCTTTTCCCCTGTAAAATGTGAGTGCCGTCTAAGGAACTGGATTCCTGCCTCCGCAGGAATGACAAGTATAATTGGATTTATTTTTTTACTCCCAGTATCGTTTCCCATGTGTCGGCGTGTTTTTCTTCATCTGCCAAAATACCTTCAAGCATCCGCCTTGTTGTTATATCGCCTTCGTCCGCGCAGAGTTTGATATGCTCCATATACTGTTTGATTGCGCCGTTTTCACTTGCCAAATCATCCTGCATCATCTTCTTTAAATCGCCGCCCTTCTTTATATCAGAGGGTTTAGACACAGGCTCGCCGCCAAGATAAGAAATCCTTTCAGCCAGCATCTCGGCGTGTTTCATTTCGTCTATTGCTGTTGCCTTAAAAATTCCAACGATAGCAGTACTCTCTATGCCATCTGCTGTATAATGGTGTCCCATATACTGAATAATTGCGCCGAGCTCATCAGCCCTGTCTTTATTCAATGCATCTATGACCTTTTTCTTATCCATTTTGCATTCCTCCTTTCCTTTAACCCCATTTTCCTTTGCTTATGTGTGTCTGTATTTCAGCCTTAATCATCTGGGAGATAATAAACGCCTCTGACTTCGCCTTTTTGAATATATCCACACAAGCAGGGTCAAGGTTGTCTGCAATACCCTTGTCGCTAATTGCAGTAACCTCATCCAGTACAGCAGCAAGTTTATTATGAAGCAGATTAGTAAACCTTGACTTGTCAATCAGCCTTGCTGCGTCATCTGTAAGCTTTTCAAACTTCTCCTTTGGCGCCCCGCACTTTGGGCACTTTTCCGGCGGACTGTCGCCGTCATGAATATAACCGCAAACACTGCATCTCCATTTCATAGTTCCACCTCCTTGTTAAAACTTTTTGAATTTATCCTTAGACGCACCGCAAAGGGGGCACTTGTCAGGAACCTTTCCCTCGGCTGTATAGCCGCAGAATTCGCATATATGCACATCTCCTATTTTTACATCCTCGCCTTTTAAGGCAGCCTTTTTTGCATTCTGATACAGGGTAATATGTATCTTTTCCGCCTCTTCTGCCCAGCCCATGCTCTTTTTCGCAGCCTTCTCGTTTTGTAAATCTGCTACATTATTATATGCAGGATACATCTCTTCCACCTCAAATGTCTCTCCTGCAATGGCAGCATCTAAATTTTCAGAGGTTGCTTTTATGCCGGCCAATGCCTTTAAATGATTAGTCGCATGCACCTGCTCTGCGTATGCAATTGCCTTAAAGAGCCTTGCAGTATTTAATCTGCCTTCGTGCTCTGCCTTTTCTGCAAAGGTGAGGTATTTCATGTGCGCCTGACTTTCTCCGGCAAACGCAGCCTTTAGGTTTTCTTCTGTCATTTTTCTCATTTTGATATGCTCCTTTCAGTAAAACCGTGAGGAAAAGAAACCGCTTCCGTTTTTTTCCAACTTGCGTTTTTTATCAATGATTGCGATTTTGTGAAGCTATAAATTGACTGGGTTCTTGACTCGTGAGGTTCTTCGCAGCAAGCTGCGGAGAACCTCCATTCCATGAATTTTATACAGAACTGAATCTTTGATATAAAAAAAATATACGCCAGTTGTGCTTTAAAGTCAAGAATTTTTATTATCTCTTTTCCATGCCAGCAGGCTGTTTTGTAACCTGCGATGCCACAAGACCGCTCTTGCTTGTGCATACAAGCTTATGCCATACATTCTTTGGCGCAAGGAGTGTCATGCCTGTTCTTACAGGGACCTTTTCCTCTTTTCCATTATCAAGATAGAATTCCCCTTCGCCGTCATTAATAAAGAATATCTGGTCGCCCTCTGGATGCCTGTGATAATCCAGTACCTGGCCGTCTTTAAAATAATAGGTATCCTCTGTTATCTGGTCTGTCTTTAAATAGCTTATCTTATTTACTCCATCGTCCTTAAAATCCTTCTTCTTTAATATATCTACGCAATCCATGTTAATACCTCCATAAATTAATGAGAATTCATCTTCTTTAAAAATCCCTCAAGCCCTGCGCGATGCCTGTCTTCATCCTTTGATGCTGTGTCAAAGAATTTTGCGGCCTCGTCATTGCCTTCATCCTTTGCAAGTTTTGCAGCATCTGCCTTGCCGGCACATGCGCCTGTCTCGCCCTTGATCATTCTTTCAAGATTTGCCTTTGTATCGCCAATCTTGCCCTGAATCTTTGCAACCCATGCAGCATGC
>CAKKRA010000107.1:0-1229 GCA_919902475.1 Nitrospiria bacterium | reverse complement strand
AAATTCATCTCTAAATTATCTGCTGTCTTAGCCATAGTATCACCTCCCTTCTTGTTTACATTCATTGCAATAACCGTAAAATATCACATCATGCCTTATTATTTCAAATCCGTCTTTTAAAGGCGGAGATACCTTTAATTCATCAAGGCAGCTGTCAAATACATCTTGAATCTTTCTGCATTTTAAGCATAAGACATGGTGATGAGGCGACAGCTTTACCTCATACCTTATTACACCCTCTCTTGATGTAAATTGCGAGACCATGCCGAGTTCAATAAAAAGCTGGATAGTCTTATATATAGTATTTAATGATAATGAAGGGTAATCCTTTTTTATCTCCCCATATATTTCATTTATAGTTGGATGTTTTGCCTTAGAAGCAAGTATCTTATATATAGCAATCCTCTGCGGTGTAACCTTAACGCCCATTTTTTTACAGCCTGTTAAAAATTCAGCTATCTCGTTCATAGTATTTATTCCTAAATAGTTATTTTTATCAACTGATAAAAATATACATTAATTCTTCTCCCTTGTCAAGCAAAAAAACCCTATTTTTTTTGCTTGACAAAATATTAGGGATAAGATATGTTATCTCCACTTCAAAAAAGACTCACCAAGAAAATGACTGATTTTAAGCTCAGAAGGGAGGGGATGGATTATTGTTTTGTTAGCTTCTTAGAGTAGGGGGGGAGTAAATAAATACAATAAAGACTGTTTAGTAAAGAAAATCAGTTAGTAATATAAATTTTAAAAAGGAAAGGAGCTAATGGATGAAGGGAATTTTTAAGTTTTTTGCAGGAGCATTGATTGCTCTTATGCTTGTTATCATCATGGGGGTCAATCAATCAGAGGCAGGTTCAGCAGAGGGAAAAAGCGCTTTTACATCAAAAAACTGCGGCAACTGTCATCTGACGGCAGGTCCTAATGCAGATAAGACATTTGAGGATAAGCTAAAGCGCAAGGGGCCTGATTTATGGTTTGCAGGCAGCAAGTTCAAAAAAGATTGGCTTGCAGGCTGGTTAAAGGATCCAAAACCTGTAAGGTTAATGGAATACAATTCAATAGAAAAAAAGAACGCTGGTAATCACGCAAAACTCTCTGACAAAGAGGCTGCAGATGTTGCAGAATATCTTATGACCCTTACATCAAAGGAGGTTGCAAAGGGGGTAGTTGAGGATGGGAAGCCTAATATCCAAGGCTAGATTGTATTAGAGAAGAAGCAGGGCTGT
>CAKKRA010000106.1 GCA_919902475.1 Nitrospiria bacterium | reverse complement strand
TTATGTTGTCCCCTTTTTCAACTAATGATTAAGATAAATATTACTTGCTGTCATGTCCGTTGCCGCCAGCCTGCTTCTGCTGAAGCATATAGTGCCGGGTCTGGTGTACGAATGCCTCAAGCCTTGTTGTGCTGTTTGTATCCTTCTGTCCGTCATAGGCCATATTCAGGCAAGGAATATTATTATACTCCTCCCTGAATCTTTTCAGGATTGCGCCGACGATTGTACCGGGCATACAGGTAAAGGGCATTACATTTACTATGCCGCTCACGCCCTTTTTATAAAAATCTACTGCCTTTCCAACGCTCAATATCGCCTCGCCTTCAAAGCTCTTGTGCAGATATGGGCTTGCAAAATCGATTGTCTCCTTAATAGTAGGCTCATGATTATTCCTTAAGCCGTGTTCAAACGGCCTTGCAATCTTATGCTCATCCCTCCTTTGAACAAAGTTTGTAAGGTAGAGCTTAAGAAAGGAGCCGTAGCTCTTTTTCTTGAGGCTTCTCTCCATTGAGGTAAAGTTGGTATAAAAGAACCACTCTGTCATGGACGGCATCCATGCCTCGCCGCCGAGCGATTCTATCTTTTTTACTATATTCTCATTTGCAAATTTATTGCTTCTCAGATATATCTCGCCGACGATTCCAATAACAGGCTTTTCCTGTTTGTCTGTCTGGATATCATCAAAACGCGCTGCGGCCTCTTCCATTAAAGGCATAATCCCCTGATTGCCCCTGATAGCATCGTATATCCTCTTTAAATAGTATTGATAAATCTCATCTGACTCGCCCTTATTCCTTTCATAAGGCCTTGTCTCGCGCAGCCTCTTCTCAATTACATCTATTGCAACAATGCCCTGCCAAGCCATTCTTGCAAACTTGTCTCCGGCAACGCCGAGGTGTTTATAGAAATTTTCATCCTGATTCGGCGAAAAAATAGGAACGTCAAGATGGCCGATCTCGTCAAGGATAAGCCTGTGCAGCCTGTTATATTGGCCGAATCTGCAGGGCCCGCAGCCTGACGGCATAAAAAAGGCTGATTTCTCCGGTTCAAAACCATGCTTCTTTGTAAGCCTAACAACGTCGCCTGCAGTAATAACTGCGGGAACACATTCCTTTCCTGATGTATGCTTTCTGCCCATCTTTAATGATACCTCGTCAGGCTCTGGCAGGACCTCTGCCTCTATGCCATTAGCCTCAAAGGCAGCAGCAATGGCAAAGGCATGGTCTGCCATATAAGGAAGATATATCTTCCTCTTCTTGCCTTCAGCAGCATGATATAGAACAGGCCTTGCCTTGGCTTCTTTGACCTTTTTCTTATCTGCATTTTCAAGGCTGTCAAGGAACGCTTCAAGCCTTGTGATAGCGCCTGCATCTGCGCTGTGTTCGTCAATCTCTATCTGAAGGTATGGTTTGCCTTTCATTTTGTCCCTGAAAAAATGCGCAATAAAAGAATCAGGGCCGCATGAGAAATTTGTAATATATAATGCATAAAGCATCGGATTAGTTGTTATGATATGCGCTGCCGCTAAAATCCTCTGGCCGGATTTCCAGTACATATCCTGCCTGTCCTGAATATCAACATCATCAAGGGGTAGAAAGTCCATTGGTATGGCAATGGTGCCCAAATCCTTCAGCTTTTGCGGAAGATGAAGGCTGATCTCAGGGTCGCAGCCGTTATACGGCCTGCTTACAATTACAATTGCCCTTTCACCCGGCTTGAGGCCGTCTAATATCTCCTTGCCCCTTTTCTGCACTGCATTATAGAAATTCTCCTGAGACGCCTCAGCAACATCCCATGCTGCATCTATCTCAGATTTTTTCCTGCCGAGCTCTTCTCCGAGCTTATATAAGGTCTTTATAAAAATCTTTCTCTCATAGCCGAGCTCTATCGGCGGATCGAGAAGTTTAACGCCATTCTTTTCAAACTCAATTGCAGAACGGACAGTATAAGGCACTGCCTGCACATACGGGCAGGCCTGGCTGTGTTCAAGCTTTGGATTCTTTCTCTTTAGATTGATAAAGCTCGGGAGAAAGATATAATCAACGCCCTTTTCCATAAGATTTAAAAGATGGCCGTGAATCACCTTAACAGGGAAGCACTGCTCTGCAACCACCTTTTCAATGCCCTTATGGATTACATCCTTATTAGACTGGTCTGAAAGCACAACCTTGAAGCCAAGCTCTGTAAAGAATGCCCTCCACATTGGAAGGAGCTCATAAAAGAAGAGCGCCCTCGGTATGCCAATCCTCTTTGCATCCTCCTTTACCTTGCCCTTTCCCTGATGATAGGCAGTAAGAAGCATCTTGTTTCTCTCCTCAAAAAGATCAGGCAGATTATTCTTTTTCTTGCTCTCATCTATATCATACTTCTCGCATCTGCTGCCGTAATAAAGCGGCTTTTCGCCTTCAACACTCACCTGTCTGATTTCGCAGACATTTGAACAGTCCCTGCACTCAAACGTGGAAATTTCATATTTCTTTTGTGAAAGGTCAAAACCTTTAAATCTGCTCTTTTGGTTTTTGTGCTTCTTGGCAAGCATGGCAACTCCGATTGCGCCGGTAACATCGTGGTGCTCCGGCACTATCATCTTTTTTCCTGTCACCTGTTCAAAGGCAGAAACAACGCCTGCATTCGCTGCAACACCGCCCTGGAAGAATATCCTGTTTCCAATCCTTCTGCCTTCAACAACCCTGTTCAGATAATTGTGAACAATAGAATAGCTCAAACCAGCGACAAGCTGGTCAGTTGATGCGCCCCTCTGCTGGTGATGCACAAGGTCAGATTCAATAAATACTGTACACTTCTCGCCTAATGATGATGGACACGAAGAGTTTAAGGCAAGGCTCCCAAACTGCTTTTTTATGGAGATGCCGAGCCTCTCTGCCTGCTCCTCCAAGAATGAGCCTGTTCCTGCAGCGCAGACCTTGTTCATCTCAAAATCAACTACAGCGCCGTTGTCTATGCTGATATATTTGGAATCCTGTCCGCCTATTTCAAAAATAGTATCCACCTCTGGGTCAATAAAGATGGCTGCTGTTGCCTGTGCTGTAATCTCATTCCTTACAACATCTGCGCCAACCAGATCGCCTGTCAGATATCTTCCGGAGCCTGTTGTGCCGACCCCCTTAATATTAACAAGATGGGCGATCTCGTCACCAACCTCTTTTAATCCCTGCTTCACTGCCTCTATGGGCCTTCCTGCTGTAGGCAGATATCTTTTTGAAAGGACATTATTTTTTTCATCAATAACCACAACATTTGTGCTTACAGAGCCGACATCAATCCCAAGATAGCTGTCTATCTTGTTGTCAGCAGAAAGCGTAATAAAATTCTTCTTATCATCCTTTTTTATCTGGCTTGCATCTCCGCATTTCTTTAAAGGCGCCGGGGCATTGGCATCTTCATTGTGCGAGCCGCGGTAATCCTTTAATTTCTCTAAGTCGAGGGACTTCGCTGTAAAGCCTGCATCTTCCATTGTATGAAAGATTACGCCAATGGCGCCCATAAAATAAAAATGCTTTGGTATAATCAGCTCGCCTTCTTTCAGGCCGAGTATGTCTTCAAAGGCCTTTCTCATGCCTTCATTTGCTGCAACACCGCCCTGAAACGATACCGGCTTAATAAAGTCCTTGCCCTTTCCTATTGTGCTCTTGAAATTCCTCGCCATTGCATAACAGAGGCCTCCGATAATATCATAGTCCGGGGTTGCTATCTGCTGGAGGTGTATCATGTCAGATTTTGCAAAGACACTGCACCTTCCTGCAATACGCGGCGGATTTTTGGATTTTAAGGCTGTCTTGCTGAACTCTTCAATGTTAAAGCCGAGCCTTGTTGCCTGCTGGTCAAGGAATGAGCCTGTGCCAGCGGCGCAGACGCCGTTCATGGCAAAATCTGCAATCTCTACCTTTTTGGTAGCCTCATTAAATTTTAACAAGATGAGCTTTGAATCCTCCCCGCCCATCTCAATGACTGTCCTTACATCCGGATGAAAATGCTCCATTGCCTTTGCCTGGGCAATAACCTCATTTATAAAATTGCCGCCTATCAGGTCGCTCACGAGCTTTCCTGCTGAACCTGTCACCCCTATCTTGGAAATTTTCTCCTTTGGTATCCTTGTCAGGATATCAGAAAGTACATCAACTGCAACCTTTAACGGCTGTCCCTTTGTCCTGTTATAATGCTCCTCAATTATATTCTTTTCGCTGTCAATAACTACTGTCTTTAAGCTTACCGACCCTGCGTCCAAACCTAAATGACACATATTATTTTCTTTCATATATCAACCTCCGATCCATAAAACAAATTCGCACGGCTACGAAGCCGCCAATATTCCTGTTAAGCCAAGCCGTATCATTCTAATACCAATCGCTGCCAAAATCAAGGCTGCAACCTTTGCAACCGCCTTTGAGCCGCTTATACCCATTATTTTTACAATCCTGTCTGCATGGAGAAACACAATCCATGTAAACAGGATATTTACAATAACAGACAATATCACAGGTATGAATCCCTGCGTGCTGACAAGTATCATTGCTGTTGTTAATGTTGCAGGCCCTGCAATCAAAGGCGTTCCCAAAGGCACAGCGCCGATTGTAGCGCCTACGCCGATCCTTCTCAGCCCTGTCCTTAAAATATCTGTTACTGCAATAACAACAAGGACAATGCCTCCTGCTATCATAAAATCCTCAACCTTGATATCCAATGCCTGAAATATCGCCCTCCCAAGAAATATAAAAGCAACAGTAACAAAAAAGGCAGTGATTATAGATTGTGTTGCTATCTTATCCCGCTCCTTTTTTTCAATGCCCTGCGTAAACATAAAGAATGCAGGCAGGACGCCGAGCGCATCAATGGCAACAAAGATTGGTATAAGGCTGTATAAAAAACTGTTTAATATTTCCATTTATTTTTTCTTTTTCGCCTTTGAACCTAACCAGCCCAGAACAATCCCGATAATAATTATAATAATAAGCAGAAGGAATGTAGGCATCTCTACTTCCCATCTGATAAAGTTTACCTTAGCTATATGGGTGTTGCTCAATATAAAAACCGCTGCAAGCAGAGCAAGGATTATAAATATAATCAGCTTCAGCATCCTGCCTCCTATTTCTTCGCGCCTTCTAAAAATGGTTTGATTAAGTCCATTGGCAATGGAAATAGTATTGTAGAGTTTTTCTCTGTTGCTATCTCTGTTAAGGTTTGCAGGTATCTCAATTGTATTGAAATCGGGTTCTGGGACATGAGATTTGCCGCCTCAAGAATCTTGTACGATGCCGCAAGCTCGCCCTCTGCATGAATGACCTTTGCCCTCTTTTCCCTCTCCGCCTCTGCCTGCTTTGCCATTGCCCTCTTCATTTCCTCAGGCAGGTCTATTGCCTTTACCTCAACATTTGCAACCTTTATACCCCATGGGTCTGTGTGCTTGTCCAGAATCTCCTGAAGCCTCTGATTAATCTTATCCCTCTCTGCTAAGAGCTCATCAAGCTCTGCCTGTCCGCATACGCTCCTTAAAGTGGTCTGCGCAAGCTGAGATGTGGCATATAGATAGTTCTCCACTGCCACAATGGCCTTATCAGGATTGATTACCCTGAAATATATAACAGCATTCACCTTTATAGAGACATTGTCCTTTGTGATTACATCCTGCGGCGGAACATCAAAGGCAACAGTTCTCAGACTTACCTTTGTCATCCTATCAATAGCAGGGATGAGTATTATAAGTCCAGGGCCCTTTACGGCAATAAGCCTTCCGAGCCTGAATATTACGCCCCTTTCATATTCATTAAGGACTTTAACTGCAGATATAAGGAATATAACTGCCAAAGCAATAATTATAAACAATGGACTGAATAAGTTAATCATGTTTGCCTCCAATGTTATTAAAGTAAAAAGTTAAATAAATCTCCCCTAACCCCTCTTTTCCAAAGAGGGGGATAAAGGAATTTCCCCCTTTGAAAAAGGGGGATTTAGGGGGATTTATGTTTTCGTGGCTTCACCTTTAACAATAACCCCTCTATTCCTGTTACCTCTATCTCCTCGCCCTTCTTTATACCCTCATCGCTTTTTGCATCCCAGAGCTCACCTTCAACAAATACCTTGCCCTTTGGGCTGATAACAGTAATTGCAGCGCCAATAGCGCCGATCAATCCTTCCCTTCCTGTGGTCGGCTGTTTTTTGTATGCCTTATATGCAAGGGAGATGGCAATAGTAAATAATAGGGCGGTTATTATTACTACTGTTACTATCACCCTTAATGATATTTGCAAAAACTCAAGCTGAGTATCAATAAGCATTAGTGAGCCCAGAAACATGGATATTATTCCACCAATAGTAAGAAGTCCGTAGCTTGTAACCTTTACCTCTGCAATAAACAGGATAAGGGCAAGAAGTATGAGAAGAAGCCCCGCGTAATTTATAGGCAAAGTCTGCAAGCCGTAAAATGCAAGTATTAAAAATATGCCGCCGACAACACCGGGAAGTATTGCGCCGGGAGACGACAGCTCAAAGAAGATGCCGTAGATGCCGAGCATCAGAAGTATATATGCGATATTCGGGTCAGCAAGGAGGCTTAATATCTTAAAGCGGATGCCCATTTCAACCTTGTTTATCTTGGCGCCCTTGATATTTAATGCTACTGCCCCTTTTTCTGTTATAATGCTCCTGCCGTTAACTACTGCTAACAGCTCGTCTATGTCCTTTGCAACAAAATCTATCACCTTTATCTTCAGCGCCTCCTCTGCTGTAATGGATACACTCTTTCTTACTGCATCCTCTGCCCACTGTTCATTTCTGCCTCTTTTATGGGCAATACCCTTTATATATGCTGCTGCGTCATTTTCAAGCTTTGCAGCCATATCGCCTTTTGTTTCACCGCCGCTGATGCTGACAGGATGTGCAGCGCCGATATTTGTGCCTGGCGCCATTGCTGCTATATGCGCAGCCATTGTAATAAATGTGCCTGCTGATGCAGCCCTTGCCCCGCTCGGTGAAACAAATACAATTACAGGAATCTCTGATGCAATAATATCCTTTACAATCGTTCTCATTGACTGGTCTAAGCCGCCGGGGGTATCAAGCCTTATTATTATTGCAGCAGCCTTTTTCTCTGCTGATTCTTTAATAGCCTTTGCTATAAACTCTGCTGCAGGAGGATTGATTATACCTTGATACTCTACAACATCTATCTGAGGGGTATCAGCAAAGATTATACCGATGATTCCCAATAAAAAGAAAAAGGGCATTAAACCCCTGATATACCATTTAAAAGGCATTGGTTTCACCAAAAAAAGAAATCCGAAATCCTAATATCTAAATCCTAAACAAATCCAAGTGAATATATTAGTCCTTTTTTGCCTTTCGTGTCAAGCAAACCTGGCAATACCTGCAAAAGAGTCAGGCTTAAGGCTTGCGCCGCCAACCAATGCGCCGTCTATATCATCTTCTGCCATCAGGCCATTTATATTCTCTGGCGTAACACTGCCTCCGTAAAGTATGCGCATCCCATCTGCAATCTTATCGCCTGACTTTTTTCTTATATAATCCCTGATGAATTTATGAACCTCCTGCGCCTGTGCCGGCGTTGCTGTCTTGCCTGTGCCTATTGCCCATACAGGCTCGTATGCAAGGATAATCTTGTCCATATCATTTTCAGAAAGCCCTGTAAGTCCGCCTTGCAATTGTGTCTCAATTACCTTCATTGTCTTATGGGCTTCCCTCTCCTTTAGGTTCTCACCGATGCAGAATATTGGAACAAGTCCGAATTTCAGGGCAGCCTTAATCTTTTTGTTCACTGCCTCATCTGTATCGCCAAAATACTGCCTCCGCTCAGAATGGCCGATGATGCAATGGCTGCATCCTGCGTCTTTAATCATAATCGGGGAAACCTCGCCTGTAAATGCGCCCTTCTCCTCCCAGAACATGTCCTGAACAGAGATTTTTATTATTGTATCTTTTACAGCATCATTCGCAGCAGAAAGAGCTGTAAATGGCGGGGCAATGATTATCTCAATATCTTTGACATCCTTTATCAGCTTTATAAATTCAGAAAAGAAGGCTCGCGCCTCAGATGCAGTTTTGTTCATCTTCCAGTTGCCTGCTATAATTGGTGTTCTCATATTTTATGCCCTCTTTAAAGAATAAATTCAGACGACAAACTAAAAAGCCCCAGATGCAAGGCGGAGCAAGGACTCGTACCGCAGCATACAAGTTAGTATGTGAGGATGCGAGGCCGATGCGACAACGCAGCAGATGGACTTTTTAGGAAGTCGTCATAGTTTTTTGTCTGCTAATGCTGTAAGTCCCGGCAAAGGGCTTCCCTCAAGGAGCTGAAGCGCAGCTCCGCCGCCTGTTGATACAAATGAGAAGCTCTCTGAAACGCCTGCTCTGTGTGCTGCAAGCGCAGTATCTCCGCCGCCTATAATGGTTGTTGCGTAAGAATCTGCAACAGCGCGGGCAACAGCAATTGTCCCGCGGGAAAAGGCGTCCATCTCAAAAACGCCCATAGGCCCGTTCCATATAATTGTTTTTGCATTGGTCAATGCCTCTGTAAATAATTTAACTGATGCAGGGCCTATATCAAGCGCCTTCCACCCCTTTGGTATCTCCTGCATGGTAACTATCATGGTCTCTGCGCCCGGCTCCATGCTTCTGGCAACAACACAGTCCACAGGGATATAGAACTTTACGCCCCTGTCCTGCGCCTTTTTTCTGATTTTATTTGCAAACTCCAGCATACCCTCTTCTACCAATGAGTCGCCTACCTCATAGCCCATTGCCTTTATAAATGTAAATGCCATGCCGCCGCCGATTATTACCTTGTCAACCTTCTCGCCAAGATTT
>CAKKRA010000105.1 GCA_919902475.1 Nitrospiria bacterium | reverse complement strand
AAAGGGAAAGGCCCGTGTTAGTTAACTTGCAATTCCCTGTGGCCTTGTCCCTGCGTTTCCTTGACGTTATTTCCGAGAAAGCGTGAATTTTGGCAAATGGGGTTCAAATGGTGCCCCTATTTTTTGATGTGCAGAGTCTATTGGATAAATAATCCCTATTATGTTTTGCAAAATCCCTGAGTTTTGTGTAAAATTAAACAGATAAAGACGACAAAAAAAGGTGATAAAAAATGAACGATTTTATGACTTATAAGATTACACCTGAAGAAAAAGAGAAGATAATTTCTGCTTTTAAAGATAGACTTGAGAAATATAATGAGATTATCTTTGCTTATATCTTTGGCTCTTTTATAGACAATGAAATGCCTTTTTTCAGGGATATTGATATTGGAGTCTATGTTAATGAGGATGTTGTTTTGCAAAAACAGTTCCTTGACTATGCCATGAATCTTTCATTAGAATTAGAATCATTATTTAAAAGATATCCTGTGGATGCGGTTGTAATGAATAATGCTCCCCTGAGTCTGATATCTAAAATCACACAGGGTGAGATGTTGTTTGTGAGGGATGAGGATTTATGGGGTGATTTTGTTACAAAAGCATGGTCGCTTTATCATGACCATGCTATTTCAAGCAGAGAGATATTAAAGGATATGGTTAGCGCATGACTGTAGACAAGGACAGGGTAGCGACATATATCTCTGAAATAAAAACATCTCTTAATACCCTCAAAAACTATAAAAACCTTGATAAAAAGGCTTTCTTGGGTTCGTCTGTTGCAATAAGGGACACCAAGTATTGCTTTATAATAGCTGCTCAGGCTACTATTGACCTTTGCTATCATCTTACTGCAAAGATTGTTAGAAAGGCGCCAGCAGATTATAGCAATTGTTTTGAACTCCTATCTGAAACAGGTTATTTTAAAGAAGAAACTTTAAAGAGGATGGCAGTTATGGCAAAGTTCAGAAACCTTCTTGTGCATCATTATATTAAGGTTGATGATGAGCGGGTATATGAAAAGCTTGATGAGCTAAGCTGCTTTGAGGATTTTATTAATGAATTAGGCACAGCTATCAATCAACAGTTTTTATAGAGCCTTGTTCTGTTACCTCCCTTATACAAATATAAACAAT
>CAKKRA010000104.1 GCA_919902475.1 Nitrospiria bacterium | reverse complement strand
GAAAGGACGATGATAAGATTGTTGGCATCACGATATTAAATGCAAGCTCAAGATAGCGATAGATTAAAGCTTCATGCAGCAATCTGTTATGACCGTCATTAACTCAATATATATTCTAATCGCTTCTTGGGGTTATCAAATACGATGTCTTTTATATCAAAGCCTTCCGGATCAAAATTGCCTCCAACCCAATTTAACAATTCTTCATGTCTTTCATGCTTTGGGTCCATAATCGCCTTTAAAAATCCCTCGTATCCCCATGTTCCTCCGCAATCCTCAGGCGGACATTCCCTTTCACCGCCAACACATATTGGATATTTAATGCCTTTTTCTCGTGGGAGCATCTTTTCAAGTTCTACAATGTGTTTCCAATTATCGCCATAGTCGTAAATATAATCTGCCTTGTTGTTCTCATTGGAAAAATAATCTGCTATTTTTTGTTTCCATCCAGCAAGAATTCTTTTATTAATAAAGTCTTCATCCGGGATTCCAATTTCTTCTTTTAAACCCCTTGCAGGACTTAATATTTCAAAATGATGAAGATGGGTATCGGTCCATCCCATGGCATCCTGAATAGCTACATGCAAGTCCCAAAATGTATATGTTTCAGGAACCTGTATGCGCCGCCATATAGGCGGCATAATCCTTTTCAGTGTTATCTTGAATTGGTAAACCCTGTCATATTTCTGTTTCATTAATTATCCCCTTTATTGAACTGCTATTTTACAGATCTATTTTTTATGTCTAACGCTGCGGATTCTCCTCCTCTGTAGTGTTGGTGAGGTCGCTTTTTTTGTTTTTTATTACCTTTCCAACCGCATAACATGCTTATAGTAATATTATACAGAAACTGGATCATTGCTCGCTGTTATAGTGAATTGCTTGTTAGCGGGTTTTCTGTTGCGCTCAATTGCCAGTTGCCATAAGCACCCGCTCTGCTGCTTCTGGCAAATCAATGGGCACAAACATTGATGCTGGATAAAGATAGCCGTTAGGCTCTGACTTGTCCTCATCAATTACGCGGAGCATG
>CAKKRA010000103.1 GCA_919902475.1 Nitrospiria bacterium | reverse complement strand
AACCCTGACATTTTTATCTTGCAGTTAACATGACATATTGACTTTGCTGCGACATTAAATCAAAAAATACTTGACAATCTTAGCCATATAGGGTATAAACACTCCGTTTTGCCTTACTTCGGGGAGGGAGGAAGGTAACTATTTTCATACCATATTTTTTATATAATCATATTCGCATTAATTTATTTTATCCTTTCTTAATTTATTGCATTAATAAAAATCCCGAAGCGTACAGCTATATCCTTAACTTAAACAGGCAATAACAATGGGGCGTAGTTTATTGTGAATACACAGGCAATGGATATTCATCAGAAAAATAAGAAATCTATGAAGACGAAGTTTTTTAATGCCTTTATATTAACAGGTTTGTTGATGAATGTTGCTGTTGCTTTCATGTTAATTGTTTATTATTTTTTATATTACTGGAAATAAATCGGACAAGGCAGAATTACAATACATTTTCTAAGTCAATAATTATGATAAGGGAGGGATAAATTAATGACGACCACAAAGAAGAAAACTGAAAAAGAAGAAGAATCAAACAATGGAAAATATTTGTTCTTTGGCGTTCTTATCGCGGTGTTGGTCTATTTTTGGTGGCTTGTGCTGTACAGCCATGGTGTGAAGGCAGTACACTAAAATATAATTTTAAATATCTCCAAGATGGTTGGTGAAAGGAGGGGAAGAATGAAATCAGGAGCCTTTTTTGCTGCACTGGTGGGAAGCGGAATATATTTCTTTTTGGTTGATGTGCTTTTAATGAAGTTTCAGGGTTTAACCCTCTTTCCAAAATAGGGGGATATCGCAGGTTAATTCTCTTAAAGGAGGAAGGATAATGAGTTTTAATAAGGGAAAGATTGTAAAAAGACAGGTATTGGCGATTACCCTCATATTCTCACTGATGTTAGTAGTTCCCTTGATCGCAGCCGTTATAACCCCTGTCTCAAAGGTATTCAATACAGAAGTTGTCTCTGCTTCAGAAAAGGCAGAGAAGAAAGAGGCAGTAGAGGCAGGCGCCTCAAAGAAGGAAGAAGGGAAAAAGGCAGAATATCCGCCCGCTCCAAAGCTGAAGGAAAAGGATTATCCGAAGGTAAGAGGTTATAACAGCAGGATTGCAGTTTGGATTGTGGCGCAGATTCACCTCTTCTTTGCAGCCTTTGTTCTGGCGGTTCCTATATTCGTGCTTGTTATTGAAGGCGTCGGTATTATGACAAAGGATGAAAGATACGACCACATGGCTCATGAGTTTATAAAGGTAAGCATGACCGCATTTTCTATTACTGCTACTGCAGGCGGCATCCTCGCCTTTATGCTCATCTCTTTTTATCCTGATTTTATGAAGTATCTTGCAGGCATATTCGGGTCTGTAATGATAATATATGCAATGTTGTTCCTTGCAGAGAGCGCATGTCTGTATATCTACTATTACGGCTGGGACAATATGAGATACGGCAATAGAAAGTGGGCCCATCTGACAGTAGGGCTTATGCTTAATGTTGTCGGAATGACGATTATGGTTCTTTCAAATTCATGGGCAACATTTATGATGGCGCCGTCAGGCGTTGACGCTGCCGGAGTATTTACAGGAAATGTCTGGGAGGCGATAAGAGGACCTCTCTGGAATGCTGTCAATCTTCACAGGTTTATTGCAAATATTGCATACGGCGGTTCTGTTGTCGGCGCATATGCAGCATATAAATTCTTAAGCTCAAAGACAAAAGAGGAGAGAGGCCACTACGACTGGGTGGGGTATACAGCCAATATAATTGCAATAAGCGCGCTTCTTCCATTGCCATTTGCAGGCTACTGGCTTACAGCAGAGATGTATGCCTACAGCCAGACAATGGGTATTACCCTGATGGGCGGCGCCTTTGCATGGCTCTTTATTACACAGGCGGTTTTAATCGGAGCGCTCTTTTTGTCAGCAAATTATTATCTCTGGTGCGGAATGGAAAGGATTAAAGGCTCAGAAAGGTATACAAAATATATAAAATACATTGCCATGGTTATCGTTGCCTGCTTCCTTGTATGGTTTACACCGCATACACTGATAATGACGCCAAAGGAGATGAAGGCAATCGGAGGCACACACCATTCACTGCTCGGCCCTCTCGGCCTGATGCCCGCAAAAAATACAGCAGTCAACATAATGATACTCTTCACATTTCTCAGCTTTACCTTATACAAGAGGAGCAGCAAGATAGCCACTGTATCATGGCTGAAACAGGGTGTTGCTGCTGAGATAGCAATATTTGCTGTGGGAATTTTGAATATAATTATACTCGGTATATACAGCTACATGGTGCCTTCAAATATTAAGGTCGGCATGTCTGTTCCGCAGGTCTTTACCACATTGAGTGTGATTATAGCAGTCTCTATTATTGAGAGCAGGCTGTTTAAAAATTCAAAATCAACAGGCGATATTGAGTGGGGCAAGATGCCTGCAAGGTCTCAATATGCGCTTATACTCCTTGCAGTCTCATTTACATGGCTGATGGGCCTTATGGGGTACGTAAGGTCTGCTATAAGACAGCACTGGCATGTTAATTCAATTATGAGGGATAGTTCTCCTGATGCATTTACGCCTACAATAGGCTATGCAGCCAATGTTGTCAGCGTAAGTACAATATTATTTATGCTGCTTGTAATATTTGTTTTCTGGCTTGCGCAGTTTGCTGCTAAGAAGCAGGCAGAGCATTAAAAAAAGCAATGAGTGAAGTGTAATGAGTTATGAGTTTTAAAAACACATATTATGGATAACTGGTTACGCATTACAAAATATTTAGGAGGTTGATAGATGCAAACTTTTATAAAGATTAGTATCGTTGCCTTAGTAGCATTGGCGGGATATACGCTATTTGCTAATTATGGAATCCCCCAGGTAAGGCCTGCGCCGCCTCCAGCAGAGGAGGAGACCATTGGCGCAATGAGCATGGATCAGTACATTGCCCTCGGAAGAAAGATATTTGAGGGAAAGGGCACATGCACGCTTTGTCATAACCCCTTACTCGGAGGAAGGGCTCCAAACCTAACGCAAATGCATGCAACAAGCGAGGAGAGGCTAAAGGACTCCCGCTATAAAGGCAAGGCAAAAACAGGCGAGGAATACCTAAGAGAATCTATGATGGAGCCGTCTATCTTTGTTGTGGCAGGCTTTGGCAAGGCAGGGACAAATGATTCTGAGAGTCCAATGCCTCAAATAAGCGGCCCTGCTGTCGGCCTAAAACCAGCAGAAATAAACGCAGTTATTGCCTTCCTGCAGACAAAGGACGGCGGCAAGGCAACTGTGCCGCTTCCAACAGGCGCGGATGCAGCGCCAGCGCCAGCAGCAGGCGCAGCAGCAGAGGCAGCGCCAGCGCCGGCAAAGACAGCAGAAGAGGCGCTGGGTAAATATGCCTGCGGTGCATGCCACAAG
>CAKKRA010000102.1 GCA_919902475.1 Nitrospiria bacterium | reverse complement strand
GGGCAGGGGCTATGTATTAAGAAGGATTATGCGCCGTGCAGCAAGGCATGGAAAATTTCTTGGGATTGACGAGCCGTTTATGTACAGGCTTACAGGCATTGTTGTTGATTTGATGAAGGCTGCGTACCCTGAATTGACTGACACACACAATTATGTCTCCCGCGTTGTGTTGAGCGAGGAGGAGAGGTTTATTAATACTTTGGATTACGGCTTAAAGGTTGTTAATGAGATAATAAACAGATTAAAAACAGAAAAGAAGAATAATATTTCTGGCAAAGACCTTTTTAAGCTTTATGACACCTTTGGCTTTCCCCTTGATTTAACAGATGACATTGCAAAGGAGCATGGTTTTTCTATTGATGAGGCAGGATTCTATTCTGAGATGAATGAGCAGAAGGAGAGGGCGAGAAAGTCATGGGTTGGCGCTGAAGAGGCAAAGGCAGCATCTGTTTATAAAGAGGCTATAGGCAGCCTCAAGCCAACAGAATTCGCAGGCTATGATAGATTAGAAGATAAAGGTATTGTATTGGCAATCATCCATAGAGATAAAAAGGTGGATAAGGCATCTGAGGGTTCAGAAGTGGAAATCGTTTTAGACAAAACACCTTTTTATGCAGAGAGCGGCGGCCAGACCGGAGACAGCGGGATAATCTCTGGCGATGGCTGGAAGGTAGAGGTTGCAGATGTCAGGAAGCCTGTTCCAGCAATTTTCGTGCATAAGGGAAGGGTTTTAAGAGGCGAGATAAAGACCGGCGACAAGGCAATTGCAAAGGTTGATGAGCAGGGAAGATTAGCAACTGCAAGTAATCATACTGCAACGCACATACTTCATTCTGTACTTAAATATGTGCTCGGCGACCATGTTAAACAGGCAGGCTCTCTCGTTTCAAAGGAGAGGCTCAGATTTGATTTTACACACTTTTCCTCAATTGACAAAAGGGATTTAGACAGGATTGAAGAGCTTGTAAATGAGAGGATAAGGGAGAATGCAGATGCATCAGTATCTGTTATGTCCATTGATGAGGCAGTGAATTCAGGCGCAACAGCCTTGTTCGGTGAAAAATACGGAGAGAGGGTTCGGGTGGTTTCAGTTGGCGATTTCAGCAAGGAGCTTTGCGGCGGCACGCATATTTCTGCTGCAGGAGATATCGGATTTTTTAAGATAGTAAGCGAAAGCAGTGTTGCTGCCGGCATCAGAAGGATTGAGGCATTAACAGGTGAGGAGGCATACAAATATATAAAACAGCAGGAGGATGCAATCAGGAACCTATCAGAGGCGCTGAAGGCTGCTCCTTCTGATGTTGTTGCGAAGGTGGAGAAGCTGAACCTTCTTTTAAAGGAAAAGGAAAAAGAGATAGAAAGGTTAAAGGGAAGGCTCTCATCTTCTCAGGCAGGCGATATTGTTGCAGAGGCAAGGGTAATTGAAGGGGTCAGGGTTTTGTCTAAAAAGGTTGACGGCCTTGATATGAAAGACCTCAGGACATTCGGCGATTCATTAAGGGATAAGATTAAATCAGGGGTTATTGCGCTCGGCTCTTCAAAGGATGACAAGGTTTCTATTGTTGTTATGGTAACAAAAGATGTTCAGGAAAAATATAGCGCGGTGGATATTGTAAAGGAGATAGCAGGCATAGTAGGCGGCAGCGGAGGCGGCAGGCCAGATATGGCGCAGGCAGGCGGTAAGGATGCTGGCAGGCTTGATGAGGCAATGGAGAAGGTTTATTCAGTAGTAGAAGGCATTAGCAAACTCAGCAGTAAGGTTAACCGGTGAGATAAAAAAGGAGGTGGCGTTATGACAATGTTGGATGTAATAAAAAAGGCGATGATGATCGGATTAGGCGCACAGGAAAAGGCAAAGGAGCTTGTAGATGAGCTTGTAAAAAAGGGCGAGCTGAGCAAGAGTGAAGGCGCAAAGCTGTTCAAGGAATTTGTTTCAAAGACAGAAGAGAATACAAAGACCATGGAAAAGAATGTTAAGGAGTTTGTTCAAAAGGCATTTGAAAAGATGAATATACCCTCAAAGGACGATTTTGAGAGGCTTGAGAAGAAGGTGCAGGCGCTGTCTGCAAGGGTAAAGAAGATGGAGGGTATAAAAGAAGAAGAGACAGATTAAATGGCTTCGTAAAAAGTCCATCTGCTGCGTTGTCGCATCGGCCTCGCATCCTCACATACTAAGATGTATGCTGCGGTGCGAGTCCTCGCTCCGCCTTGCATCTGGAGCTTTTTACTTTGCCATTTAGGTCTCAAATTTTTAGCGTTAAGATTATGCGTATATTAGGATTGGATTTTGGCGACAAGAGAATAGGCGTTGCTGTAAGCGACGAGATGGGCTGGAGCGCCCAGGCAATAAAGACTATAAATAGAAGAAGCGCTGTGGAGGATGTGAAGCAGATAAAGGAAATTGCTGAAGAGTATGAGACTGATGAGATTATTGTAGGCCTTCCAGTAAATATGAACGGTACATTAGGCCCGGGGGCAGAGAAGGTAAATAATTTTATATTATTACTAAAAGAGCATATTGTGGTTCCAATAAACACATGGGATGAAAGATTGAGCACTGTTGCAGCAGAGAGGAATCTTATTGACGCAGGTTTAAGCAGAAGAAAGCGGAAGGATGTGGTTGATATGCTGGCAGCCTCTATAATACTTCAGGGGTATCTTGATTATTTACGATCTCCGTTGAAGGAAGAAATTTAATATTAGGCTGTTATTTATGAATACAAAGAAAAAAAAGACAGACAAATCTGAAAAGAAGCGCACTATTATCTTTAGGACTTCATTCCTTGTTTTTGTCATTGGTGTTGCGCTCCTTTTCCTTACCATACACACATATACGCTTCTTTATACTCCGCCCAATAAAGAGAAGCTCTCTAAGATAATTACAATCCATGAAAGCAAAAGCCTTAAAGAGGTGGCAAGGCAGCTTGAGGCTGAAGGTGTTATCGCGAGCAAAAGGTTTTTTGCGCTCCTTGCAAGGATAATGGGCGCAGACAGAAAGATGCAGGCAGGAGAATATCTGCTGCATACCAGCATGCTTCCATTAGAGATACTTGATATTATAAAAAACGGGAAGGTTTATCAGCACAAGATTACCATACCAGAGGGCTATAACATTAAGCAGATTGGACGGCTACTTGAGGAAGAGGGTTTTACACAATATAAAGATTACTTGAAGATTGTACATAATAAAGAATTTATACAGACATTTGGCATTGAAGGAGAGAGTTTAGAGGGCCATCTCTTTCCAGAGACATATTTCTTTTCAAAGAATCAGGAATTAGAGGAGATAATCAGCGCAATGGTGTCAAAGTTCTTCTCTGTTTATTCGCCTGAATTTGAAAACAGGGCAAGACAGCTCGGAATGTCAATGAAAGAGGTGATAACACTGGCGTCTATAATTGAAAAAGAGACGAGTTCAAAAGACGAGATGCCTGTAGTATCTGCTGTTTATCACAACAGATTAAAAAAGGGGATGCCCCTGCAGAGCGACCCAACAGTAATCTATGGCATAAAGAATTACAAAGGCAATATAACAAAAAAAGACCTTCAGACAAAAACAGCTTATAATACTTATCGTATAAAAGGGCTTCCGCCCGGGCCTATTGCGAATCCGGGGAGAATGGCAATATATTCTGCGCTTTATCCTGCTGATTCTCCGTATCTCTATTTTGTCTCTATGAACAACGGTCAGCACTTTTTCTCCACCAACCTGAAAGACCACAACAAGGCTGTGTGGAAATATCAAGTAAAGAGAAGAAAGGGAGTATGATGTTTAAAACAAAAGAGGAGCTTGCGCGAGTCATTGACCATACCATCCTCAGCCCTGATGCATGTTTTTCAGACATCAAAAGGGTGTGCGAGGAGGCGAAAAAATACTCCTTTGCCTCAGTATGCATTCATCCATGTTACACAGCAGATGCAAAGGAGCTTTTGGCTGATTCTGCTGTGAAGGTGGCAACGGTTGTGGGCTTTCCTTTTGGGGCAAATACAACTGCTGTAAAATTGGTTGAGGCGGTAGAGTCTGTAAAAAACGGCGCAGACGAGCTTGATGTTGTAATAAATATCAGCGCATTAAAATCAGAGAATTACAATCTTGTCGGGATGGAGATAAGGAACATAATAAATGTTACAAGGCATGTTGTCCATAAGATAATTATAGAGACCTGCTATCTTACTGATGAAGAAAAGGTAAAGGCAGCGCTCCTTGCTGTAGAGGCAGGCGCTCTCTTTATAAAGACATCCACTGGCTTTGGCTCAAAGGGCGCATCAGTTGCTGATGTGGCCTTATTAAAAAAGACTGTGAGCGACAGGGCGTATATAAAGGCAGCAGGCGGCATAAGAGATTTGAAAACTGTAACAGAAATGGTTCAGGCAGGCGCCTCAAGAATAGGAACAAGTTCAGGAGTGAAGATTGTAGAGGAATTTATAAATGGTTCTTCTAATCATCCTTGACAGCCTTGGAATCGGCGAGCTTCCGGATGCAGGCGAATATAAAGACGAAGGGAGCAACACGCTCGGCAATATTGCAAAGGCAGTTGGCGGTATAAGGCTTCCTCATCTTGAAATGCTCGGCATTGGGAATATTGCTAAGTTTGATGGAATAAAAAAAATAAAAAATCACATTGCCTCCTTTGGCATCATGGCTGAGGCATCTAAAGGCAAGGATACTACAACAGGCCACTGGGAGATTGCCGGCATAATCTAAGACAATGCCTTTCCAACATATCCAAACGGCTTCCCATCAGACATAATAGAACCCTTCAAAAAAAAGATTCGTAAAAAC
>CAKKRA010000101.1 GCA_919902475.1 Nitrospiria bacterium | reverse complement strand
CAATAGTAAAGGAGAATGAGACCATAGAGGTGCCGAGTGTTGGAGGAAGGCCTCCGAGGGTTGTTTCGCGGCAGGTCCTTTCAGAGATAATTGAGCCGAGGGCAGAGGAGATATTCAGCCTTGTTCAGAGGGAGCTTAAAAAGACAGGTTATGAAGATCTTGTCGCATCAGGCGCAGTAATTACAGGAGGCGCATCAATAATGGAGGGCATGACAGAGGTGGCAGAAAGGATTATGGATATGCCTGTGCGCCGCGGTATGCCGTCAAATATCGGCGGATTGGTTGATATGGTGAGCAATCCGATGTTTGCTACAGGCGTGGGCCTTATCCTCTATGCAGTAAAGGACCATGAAAAGAAAGATGTCAAGAAGTTTGCTGACAAGGCGTCATTTAACAATGTCTTTAGCAAGATGAAGGGCTGGGTAAAAGAATTCTTTTAAGCATGAAAGGAGGCTTTAATGTTTGAATTTGATGAAGTAGAAGAATTACAGGGTGCAAGGATTAAGGTTATAGGTGTTGGAGGAGGCGGCTGCAATGCAATCAATTCAATGATTGCGGCAGAACTCACAGGTATTGAGTTTATTGCAGCAAATACAGACCTTCAGGTCCTCAGCAAGTCAGAGGCGCCTCACAAGATACAGCTCGGCGCAAAGCTGACTAAAGGGCTTGGCGCAGGCGCTAATCCTGATATCGGCAGGGATGCAGCGTTAGAGGATATAGACAAGATAAAGGATGTATTAACAGGTTCAGACATGGTTTTTGTGACCGCTGGTCTGGGCGGCGGGACAGGGACCGGCGCTGCGCCTGTAATTGCAAATATAGCAAGGGAGATCGGCGCGCTTACAGTTGGAGTGGTTACAAAGCCGTTCTCATTTGAAGGTGGAAAGAGGCTGCAGAGGGCAGAAGAGGGATTAAGGGAACTAAAGAAGTATGTAGACACATTAATAGTGATTCCGAATCAGAAGCTCTTAAGTGTTGTTGATAAGAAGACACCGTTGACAGAATCATTCAAGATTGCTGATGATATATTAAGGCAGGCAGTGCAGGGCATCTCCGACCTTATAACCATTGCAGGCCTTGTTAATGTGGATTTTGCAGATGTAAGGACAATTATGTCGCACATGGGCAGGGCTATTATGGGAATGGGCATATCAAGGGGAGAGAACAGGGCAATAGAGGCAGCGCAGAAGGCAATATCAAGCCCGCTCCTTGAGGACAACTCCATTGAAGGCGCGCAGGGCGTGCTGATAAATATCACAGGCGGCATTGATTTGACGCTTCATGATGTTGACGCTGCATCATCAATAATTAAAGAGGCTGCAGACCCTGATGCAAATATCATATTCGGCTCTGTTGTAAACCCTGATTTTGAGGATATTATTCAGGTTACAATAATCGCAACAGGATTTGATAAAGAGAAGGTAAAGGATATGCAGTCCACAACCGCTCTGCCGGCAAAGAATGCAAATGTAAAATCCCTGGCATTTAAGAATATTGACAAGCCTGCCTTTCTGAGAAAGGTTGTGAACAGCGACTTCAGGAATGAGGAGATGGGGATATTTGATGATGAGTGGGATGTGCCGACGTTCCTTAGAAAACAGGCAGATTAACGAATGACATGGAAGCTTATTGAAAAGCAGAAGAGGCTTTTAAAAGATGAAAGGGGGACGATATATAAAGACCATCATGGAAGGATAAAGGTTGCCATTATATATCCGAATACCTATTATGTCGGGATGTCTAATCTCGGATTTCAGAATATTTATTATTACCTGAATCAGAGGGATGACATTGTATGCGAAAGGGCATTTCTGCCTGATGAAGATGAGATTGATGAATATAAAAGGACAGAAACCTCGCTCATTTCATTAGAGAGCCAGACGAGGATAAAGGACTTTGACATAGTTGCATTTTCTGTTTCATTTGAGAATGATTATATAAATATCTTAAAGATACTTGGTTTAGCAGGGATACCATATAAAAAGACTGAAAGGTCTGAAAAAGAGCCTCTTGTGGTAATGGGCGGCGTCTGCGCCTTTTTTAATCCTGAGCCATTAACAGATTTTATTGATTTGATTGCTGTTGGCGAAGGCGAAGAGATTATAAATGAGATAATGGACAAATATAAAGAGGAGATGGAAAAAGGCAAAAGGGAGACGCTAAAAAGAATGGCACAAATTGATGGCTGTTATGTGCCAGAACTGTATGATATAGATTATAACGAAGATGGAACTATAAGAGCTATGATATCAAAGGATGGAGCGCCAGAGCGGATTAAGAAGAGATGGATAAAAGATATTGACAAGTATATTGCTAAAACAAGGGTCTTTACACATAATACAGAATTTGAGAATATGCTTCTTGTAGAGGTTGGGAGGGGATGCGGCAGGGCATGCAGATTTTGCCTTGAAGGCTATGCCTACAGGCCGTTGAGATACAGAAAGGCGGATAAGGTGTTGGCAGCGGTTGCAGAAGGAGAGAAATTTACAAAAAGGACCGGCTTTGTTGGCGCTGCAGTGTCTGATTATCCGTATATAAATGAGATTTGTATTGGCTCAAGCAAAGAGATTTCAGTATCATCACTAAGGGCAGATTCTGTTTCAGAGGTATTGATTAAGAGGCTGTCAGAGAGCGGACACAAGACTATTGCAATTGCCCCTGAGGCTGGTTCAGAGAGATTAAGAAGGGTTATAAAAAAGGACATTACAGAGGCAGATATCCTTAAGGCAGCAAGGCTGATATTATCCAATAATATTCCGAATCTGAAGCTATATTTTATGATTGGGCTGCCAACAGAGACAGATGAGGATATTAATGCTATAATTGATATAACAAAGAAGGTAAAAGAGATATTACTTGAGATAGGAAGAAAAAAGGGTCAACTTGGCAGGATTACATTGAGCATCAGCTCCTTTGTTCCGAAGCCGCATACGCCCTTTCAGTGGTGTAAGATGGATGATGTAGATTCATTGAATCGTAAATTGAAATTTCTAAAAAAGAATATATCAAAGATTGATAATGTATTTATAACAACAGATGTGCCAAAATGGGCATATATACAGGGCATACTCTCAAGGGGGAACAGAAGGGTTGGTAATCTTATTGAGTCTGCATATAAATCGGATGGCTATTGGAAGAGGGCAATGAGGGAAACGGCTTTTAACAGCGACTTCTATGCTGTAAGGGAGAGGCAATTAGATGAAATGCTTCCATGGAGTTTTATAGATGTTGGAGTAAAAAAGGAGCTGCTGATAAAGGAGTATAAAGAGGCAATGGCATAAAAGGTGTTTTAGATGAAACAGAATTATATTATAAATGAGGTTAATGGCAACAGATGGCTTTCTATTCCTGTACTGGATAGAATAGACTTTATCAGGCACTCATTTATAATAAAGCAGAGGGATTCAGGGGTAGAGACAAACGGAGCTTTAAAGGAGATCGCTGCAAAGATATTGAATTTAGAAAAGGCTCAGGTTGCAACAATCAACCAGACCCACAGCGATGCAATCTTTGTGCATAATGCAGAGAGAAGGGTATCTGAAGCAGATGAGGGATTTGATGCCCATATTACAAATAATTCTGGTATTGCCATTAGTGTTGTTACAGCAGACTGTGTGCCTGTTCTTTTAATTGATAGAAAGAAGAGGATTGTTGCAGCAGTTCATGCAGGCTGGAGGGGCACAGCAAAGAGGATTTTGCAGAAGACCGTAAAAAAGATGTCAGACAGTTTTGGCTCAAAACCAGAGGATATGATTGCGGGCATAGGGCCTTCCATTGGGCAGTGCTGTTATGAGGTAGATGAAAAGGTGATTGAGCCTATGGAAAAGGAATTTAATTATCTGAACAGATTTAGTGTTCAAAAAAAAGAGAATAAGTGGCATATAGACCTTCAGATGATAAACAGGGAGCAGCTTATAGAAACAGGCCTGAAGCCGGCAAATATAAATATAGTCAGCCTGTGCACATCCTGCTATCCAGACATGTTTTATTCCTACAGAAGGGATGGCGCTGGAACTGGAAGGATGATTTCTGTGGTGATGATTAAAAAGTAATTTTATGAGCACAATAGCTGAGAATATTGAGAATGTTCAAAACAGGATAAAAAGAGCGGCAGAAAAGGTTGGCAGGAATGCAAAAGAAATAAAACTTGTTACCGTAACAAAGACAGTTGATGTAAATAGAATAAAAGAGGCAGTAGAGGCTGGTTTAAGAATTTTTGGAGAGAATCGTGTTCAGGAGGCGCTTCCAAAGTTAAAGGAGATAGGCAAAATAGCCTTGTGGCATTTTATAGGACATCTGCAGACAAACAAGGTTAAAGATGTAGTTGGAAGCTTTGAGCTTATCCACGTTGTTGACAGCCTGAGATTGTTAGAGGAGATAGACAAGCAGGCAAAAAAGAGGGATATTGTTCAGGAGATACTTATAGAGGTGAAGCTTTCAGAAGAGGAATCCAAATTTGGTATGACAGAGAATGGACTCTTGCCGCTAATTGAGAGGGCATCTGAGTTTGAGAATATAAAGATACTCGGCTTAATGACAATTCCGCCTTTTTTTGATGATGCTGAAAAGACGAGGCCATATTTTAAGAGGCTGTGTGAGATAAGGGATGAAGCAGAAAAAAGAGGGTTTAGATTGCCTGAGCTTTCTATGGGCATGTCTCATGACTTTGAGATAGCTATAGAAGAGGGAGCTACAATGGTAAGGATAGGAACTGCAATATTCGGGGAGAGGAAATAAAAAGATGATAGGCTTTATTGGCGGTGGAAATATGGCAGAGGCACTGATAAAAGGAGTTCGGAGTTCTGAGTTCGGGGTTCGGAGTATGAATATCTTTGTATCAGAGCCCAGAGAAGATAGGAGAAGATATTTAGAGGAAACCTATAAGATAAAGACAACATCTTCTAATAAAGATGTGGCAGCTTCTTGCAACATAATCATCCTTGCAGTCAAGCCCCAAAATATAGTAGCAGTTCTGGATGAGATATCCGATGTTATTACAGATGAGAAGACTGTTGTGTCAATAGCAGCAGGCATAACACTTTCTTATCTTCAATCAAAGCTAAAGACAAAGAAGCTCATCCGTGTAATGCCGAATACACCAGCGCTTGTTCAGGAAGGCATGAGTGTATTATCCCTCTGCGAATGTTTTTCTGATAAGGACATTGCCGCAGTCAGAGAGATTTTTATGTCTATTGGGAAAGTATTAACACTTCCAGAAAAATATATGAATGCAGTTACAGCATTGTCAGGCAGCGGCCCTGCATTTATTGCACTATTTATTGAGGGTATGATAGAGGGTGGTGTGAAAATGGGTTTAGACATGGATAATGCCTCAGAGCTTGCAATTCAGACGCTTATTGGCACAGCAAAACTCCTTGATACTGGTATGCCTCCAGCAAAACTCAGGGAGATGGTAACTTCGCCGGGAGGAACAACAGCAGCAGGGCTAAAGGTTTTTGATGAAAAAGGACTAAAAGGTATAGTGATAGATGCATTACAGGCAGCAGAAAAAAGGGCAGAGGAACTTGGAAGGAGAGGATAATGTTTATCTTGGCAAATTTTATAAGCGCTTTGGCAAAGATTCTTGATTATGGCCTTACAATCTATATGTGGGTTATCATTGCAAGGGCTTTAATATCATGGGTGAACCCAGATCCATACAATCCTATTGTGCAGTTTTTATACAGGATAACAGAGCCAGTGCTGTCGCCGATAAGAAGGATAATTCCAATTCATAAAATCGGAATTGATATATCGCCGATAATTGTAATTATGGCAATATTCTTTTTGCAGAATTTTTTGGTTATATCATTGTTGCAATTGGCGAATAGTTTGAGGTAAGGAAGATGTCATTCCCGCGGAGTTTTTGAGCGGGAATCCATAATGTACAAGACTGGATTCCTGCCAGATACACGCAGGAATGACATAGAGGGACAGGTTTCGCAGGAATGACTGAATAATTGGAGGAGGTGAAAAATGAAGATAACGCCATTGGATATACAGCAAAAGAACTTTGGGGTGAAGTTCAGGGGGTTTGATGTAAAAGAGGTAAACTCCTTTCTTGACCTTTTAACAAGGGAGTTTGAAACCCTTATTAAGGAGAATAATTATCTCAAAGAGGAGCTTGCAAAGAAAGAGGCAAAGATACTTGATTTTAAGAAAAAGGAGACAACCTTAAAAGACACCCTGATGAATGCGCAGCAGATTGTTGAGAATCTTAAGGGCAATGCACTGAAAGAGGCAGAGCTTATTATAAAAGAGGCAGAGCTTAAGGCTGACAGCCTGATTAAGGATGTGCATAAAGAGATTGCAAACCTGAAAAAGGAATTAAATGATTTAAAGAAACAGAAGGTGCTCTATCTTGAAAAAATCAAGGGTATAATCAGAACCTTCCAGAAGATGATAAGCATGGAGGAGGAGGATAAGGAGGACGAGATAAGAGAAGACAATGTGAGGTTCTTAAAACCCAAAGAGAAATAATGTTGCAGATTTAGTGATAGGGGTCATCTGCTGCGTTGTCGCATCGGCCTCGCATCCTCACATACTAACATGTATGCTGCGGTGCGAGCCCTCGCTCCGCCTTGCATCTGACCCCTCTGACTAAATCTGGGTTATCATCTATGATGTTAAATTTAGTGGAGGATAATGAAGGCGTAATCCTGCCTGTGAGGATTCAGCCGCGCGCTTCTAAGGATGAGATTGTTGGTGAATACAATGGCGCATTGAAGATAAAGCTGACATCGCCGCCAGTTGAAGGAGAGGCAAACAGGCGCTGCATTGAATTTTTATCAAAGAGATTTAAAATAGCGAAATCACAGCTTGAGATAATCAAGGGTGAGAAATCAAAAGATAAGCTGATAAAGATCATAGGACTTGGGAAGGCAGATGTGGTAGAAATACTTCAAGACTTATTAGGAGTGGATTCCCGCTAAAAAGATGCGGGAATGACAGTTTTTACAGAGGAGGAGATAGATGTTATTTACTTTGTTGCTTATTATTCATGTACTCACAGTTATTCTGTGGTTTGGAGGCCTTGCCTTTGTAACAATTATAATCTTCCCTTCCTTGTATAAGATTGAGGATATTATTCAGAAGGCAATGTCTTTTCAGAGGGTTGAGCACAGATTTGCTAAGCTTGCGAGGTATTATGCTGCTACTGTCGGCATAACAGGTCTAACAATGGCGTTTATAACTGGCAAGCACTTGATGCTCTTTACAGGACACGGAATCTTTCTAACCATAATGTTTATGATATGGGTAATGTGGGTTGTTATGCTCTTTGGACTTGAGCCTTTTATTATAAAAAAGATGCTTGAGAGAATGGTAAAAGGCGAGGTGCCGGATGTAAATGCCATCTTTAAGAGATTAAATGCAATGCACTGGGTACTCTTAACTGTAAGCCTTATTGCTGCAGCAAGCGGCATTCTATCTTCACGCGGATATGGCGCAAATTAGCCTGATATTAATCCATCCAATATTGCAGGTCATTTCGATAATAATTCTTTTTTATGCCGCCTATCTCGGATGGCAGAGGTACAAGAGCAAATTAGATAAATATAGAGGACAAAATATAACATTCAAGTGGAACACCCACATTAATATGGGCGCTCTCTTTTTTATACTTATTTCGCTTGGCTCTATTCTCGGCTTTCTTATAAATAAATACACTTTGGAAAGGCCTTTCTTTGACTCAGGCCCGCACGCATATTTAGGAATGATTATCCTGCTCCTCTTTGCCATAGGCGTTGGAATGGGTTATATATTATCAAATGGCCATGGCGCTGACAACCTTCCCAAAATACACATGCTTGTAAACTACTCTGGAATCTGCTTGGTATTGATTCAGATGCTCCTCGGTATAAGCCTTTTGATTGAGGTTTTAGGGTATTGACCTTGACATATCATAAAATTGAGATATATTTAAGTGTATAGCCTTCAACAATTGTTCAACTGATCTCATGTTAAGGGCTCAGGATGAACCCAAAAAAAATCCTATGAAAAATCAATCAAGACCCCGCAGAAAAGATACCATTCCGAGATTTCCAAAGAATGCCTTAAGCAAAGATATGAGGGAATACAACAATCTCATTCTCCAGTGCATTCCGAGCGGAGTAATGGTTATAAACATGGATGGTTTGGTTACCTTTTGCAATGCTTCTGCAGACAGTATTTTGGGTATAGACTGCACAAAGGAAAAAGATAAGAGCTATTTGAATATCCTTAAAGGTAATAGCCATGTTGCCCAGCTTATTAAGAATGGAGTGAATGGAGAGACATATTACAGAAAACAGATACAGGTTAAAATAGATGGAAGTATAAAATGGATCGGTATAACTACATCTATACTTTACGATGATAAGGCAACTCCGATAGGCGTTATTGCGGTGTTTTCTGATATTACAGATGTAAAAGAGCTTGAGGCAGATATAAAGCTGAAGGAGAGGCTCGCTGCTGTTGGAGAGCTTTCTGCAGGCGTTGCCCATGAAATACGCAATCCGCTTTCTGCAATTGCAGGATATGCAGAGCTACTTAAAAAAGGACTGTCAGAGGATGAAATCGCATCAGCAGTAGATGCGATTATCAAAGAGACAAAAAATCTTAACCGCATTGTAACAAACTTTCTTTCCTTTGTTAAAAAGCCGCAGCCGATATTCGAGGAAACAGATGTGAATACATTAATCAAAGAGGTGATATCAATGGTCTCTCTTGCTAAAGATGCAGACAGGATAGATTTTGATATCAAGGCATTAAAGACCCTGCCGGCTGTTGAGGCTGATCCGTTTGAATTAAGGATGGCATTCTTAAATATCATCCAGAACGCAGTTCAGGCTATGCCGAATGGCGGGAGGCTGACTGTTAAGAGCGGCATCCAATATGGGAGGATATTTATTGAAATTTCTGATACAGGCTCAGGCATTCCAAAGGAGATTGGAGACAGGGTATTCAACCCATTTTTTACAACAAAGGAGCAGGGCACAGGGCTTGGTCTGGCAATTGTGCATAAGATTATTGAGGCACATGACGGCAAGATAGAATTTAAAACCAGGCATGGAAAAGGAACAACCTTTATCATAAGACTGCCGATAAGGAGATAGATAAAGTATAGGGTGAAGGGTATAGGGTGTAGCGTAAAGAGCAAAGGGAAAAGGGCAAAGGGAAAAGGATTATTATGAACAGGATATTAATAGTTGAAGATAACATAGGCATGAGGAATGTTCTTGAAAAGACCCTCAGGATGAAAGGGTATGATGTCTTTTCAGTTGGCACAGGTGAGAATGCTGTCAGATTATTTGCATCTGATATGTTTGACCTTGTAATTACAGACCTCAGGCTGCCAAAGATGGACGGTCTTGAGGTATTGAAAAAGATAAAGAAGATTTCGTCAACAACCATAGTAATTATTATGACAGCATACGGCACTATCGAGAATGCCATAGAGGCAATGAAGTTAGGCGCGTATGACTATATCCTCAAGCCATTTTCCCTTGAAGAGATAGAAATAAAGGTGGAAAAGGCGCTATCACAGCAAAGGATAGCAGACGAGAATCTAATACTCAAAGAGGAGATTAAGAGCAGGTTCGGCAGGATTATCGGCAAGGGTCAGAAGATGCAAAAGATATACAAATTTATAAATAAGGTAGCAGGCAGGCCAACGCCTGTTCTTATATTAGGCGAAAGCGGCACAGGCAAGGAGCTTGTTGCGAGGGAGATTCATGAGAGAAGCAGCAGGAGGGATTTTTCCTTTGTGGCAGTGAATTGCGCTGTCTTAGCAGAGGGTGTCTTGGAAAGCGAGTTGTTTGGCCATGAGAAAGGCTCTTTTACCGGCGCGCATGCGCAGAAAAAGGGGAGGTTTGAGATTGCAGACAAAGGCACGTTGTTTTTAGATGAAATAGGCGACCTTCCTCTTAATACACAGGTAAAACTGCTAAGGTTCCTGCAGGAGAAGAGCTTTGAAAGGGTTGGGGGCACAACTACATTAAAGGTGGATGTGCGGATAATTGCAGCAACAAATAAGGATCTTAAGGAGGCAATTAAGAAGAATATCTTTCGCGAAGACCTCTTTTACAGGCTGAATGTGATTACGCTTACCCTCCCTCCTTTAAGAGAGCGGAGAGAGGATATTTCGGATTTAATAGATTATTTTTGGAATAGATACACAAAGGAGCTGCACAAGGATGTGTTGATATCACCAGAGGTTAAGGATATATTGTATTCCTATGACTGGCCTGGGAATATAAGGGAATTGGAAAATGCGATTGAAAGGATAATAGTCCTGTCAGAGGATGAGGTTGTGAATATTGATGACCTGCCAATGGAGTTAAGGGAAAGGGGGGCTGATCTTTATTCAAAGGCATTATCTGATATTGGATTTGCAGAGCGTGTTGAACATCTTGAAAGGGATATAATCAAACAGGCATTGGAGGAATGCAGCTATAATCAGGTTAAGACATCAGAGAAGTTGAAGATGAAGAGAGGCACGCTTCAATATAAGATGAAAAAATACAAGCTCTACTGCAGGAAATTTAGCACCAATCATAGCTCTTCTGCTTAAAATTCAGCAATTTTATCTTCATAACAGCATCAATCTAAAATATCTCAATAATTTTAAAAGCAATATCAGGCACTTAGAACTCCAAGCGGGTTTAGTCTTTTTGGCACAGAAGTTGCTTTAAATACCCTCAGGAGATTTAATTATATATACTTAGTAAATCGGCCTTTTTGACAAAATAAAAAAAAAGGCTATACTTATTAATATGAAAGGAGGTGAGCAGAATGTATAAGATTTTAATAGTTACCCTGGTAGCCATATTTGCCATTAGCGGTTTAGTTTATGCAGAAAACCCCATTGTCCCTGACGGCTTAAGTGGGGCAAAGGTTATAAATGCAGATGAGTGTAAGAAGCTGATAAGCGGGAATGGAAAGGTCTTTGATGTGAGGAATGAGCTTGAATATGGGGAAGGGCATCTGCCTGGCGCAGTAATGCTTCCATATAAGGAAAAGAGCGACAAGGCTGCTAATTTTGATTCAAGTGTTGATAAATTTGACACAAGCAAGCTTCCATCTGACAAGTCAACTCCTGTTGTCTTTTATTGCAATGGCGACCGTTGCTGGAAATCCTATAAATCATCTGTTGCTGCCATAAAGGCAGGCCATAAAAATGTAAACTGGTTCAGGGGCGGGATACCTGAATGGAAAGAAAAAGGGTATCCTATTGAGAAGTGATGTTTGTATATAGGGGCATGGTATGCCATGCCCCTATAACAGTTAAATCTGAAACGGGGTAAAAGAAAAATGGAATTTTTCAAAAAGGGCGGTCTCAAGTCTATACTGATAGCGATTATTGCTATTCAATTTGTCCTGCTTATACTTGTTTCACGCTGGAGTTTTTCAAAGATTGAGACCTATATTGAAACTGAAGCAAATAGAAACCTCTCTGGCCTTATTAAAAAAGCCCTTGAAAATAATAAAAAATGGTCGCAAGGCCTTTTAGAGACTATAGCAAATATTAGCTATATACAAAGCAATTTCGGCGACAGAGACGAGCTTTATGACTATTCATATCCAATCCTTAATAGATACAGCAAAGACGGCTTAAGCATATTAAATTACTATACACCTGACGGAAGGCTCTATTTAAAAGCTAACAATTCAAAGGATACACAGATGGACAACAGAGAGATAGCGCTGATTGCAAACAGGGAGGATAAGGTTGTATTTGGCGTTGAGGAGGAAAAGGGAAAGGTCTACTCATTCATTGCCTCGCCGATTTATTCAAAAGGGAAAAAGCTTGGAATTATAGAATTAGGCGTTAATACAAAACTGCTTTTATCAGAGGTAAAGTCCATCCTTGATGCAGAGGCAGGTATAATACTTGGTAAAGAGGTAATAGAGGCTACAGATGAATTTGTAAAGGAGGCTGCAGGAAAGAAAGAGATTAATAAGGACGACAAAAGATTTGAAATATATCTGTCAGAGGTAAATGAAAAGAAGAACATAAGCATAATTGCATTAAAGGATGTGACCTTATTAAGAAAGACCCTGTTTCGTTCAGAGCTTTTTATTGCTGCATTAGGCCTTGTTTCTGTAGTAGCATTCTCTGTTGTTATATTAAGGGTGCTGAATCCTTTAGCAAATATTATAGGCACATTAAAGGAGATGGAAAATGGCGATTTAAGAAAAGATGTTGAGGCTTCAACAATAAAGGAGCTCGCAACAGGCATAAATGGCTTCATATACAGCCTCCGCACAATTATCAAAAGAATTCAGGATGTTGCTGAGTCTGTTGTTTCCGTTGCAGTGCAGATGAATACAAATACAGATAAACTTTCAAAAGGGGCAAAGGCTCAGGCAGAATCAACTGAGTCTACATCTGCATCCATTAATCAGATGAATACATCTATAAAGGGCGTGGCAGATTCTGCAGAGGGGCTTTCACAGTCAGCTGATGAGTCATCTGCATCTATCCTTGAGATGACAGCATCTATAAATCAGATTGCCCAGAGCACCGATGTCTTATCTAATGTAGTTGAGAACACATCATCTGCAATATCAGAGATGTCAGCCTCAATAAAGCAGATTAGCGAGAATGTTGATGTCCTTTCATCAGCATCAGAGGAGACGGCCTCTGCAGTTAATGAGATTGCAACAACTATAAAAAGCGTTGAAGGAAATGTCAATGAGTCAACAATGCTCTCAGAAAGGGTAAAAAAGGATGCATCTGAGCTGGGTATAAAGGCTATTGAAAAGACTGTAGGCGGTATGAATAAGATAAAGGAATCAGTGGCAGCTACAAGCGTTATTATAAACAGGCTTGGAGAGAGGTCTTTGCAGATAGGCAAGATATTAACAGTAATAGATGATGTAACAGACCAGACAAACCTTCTTGCATTAAATGCAGCAATAATTGCAGCGCAGGCAGGAGAGCACGGCAGAGGGTTTGCAGTGGTTGCAGATGAGATAAAGGATTTAGCAGAAAGGACATCTGCATCTACAAAAGAGATAGCCCAGATGATAGAGTCAATGCAGAAAGGGGTTGAAGATGCAGTTGCTGCTATGGAGGGCAGCTCTGTGAATGTTATTGAGGGGATGAATCTTTCAAAGGATGCCGGCAGCGCATTAAACAAGATACTTGAGAGCGCTGATAAATCTGCACAGATGTCAAAGGAGATTGAAAAGGCAACCAAAGAGCAGTCAAGGGGGCTTCATCAGGTTAATGAGGCGGTGCAGAGGATAACGAATATGGTGAGGCAGATTGCACAGGCTACTCAGGAGCAGATGAAGGGCTCTGACCAGATAATCAGTTCGGTAGAAAAGATGAGGGACATATCAAGGCAGGTGCGCCAGGCTACAATAGAGCAGACAAAAGGCAGCAAGCAGATTAACGATGCAGTTGAGAATGTTAATCACAAGGTGCATTCAATTGTGAAGGCAACTAAAGAGCAGAAGACCGGGAGTGAGCAGATAGTTCATGCAATAGAAAAGATCAGGGAGATAACTCAGCAAAATTCTGATTCATTTACGGATATAAAACATACCATTGATACCCTTGTTGACCAGGCAGACCTGTTAAAGGCAGAGGTGAGAAGGTTTGAGATTTAGATGACCTTTCCCACAAGGTCATACTGATGAGCCTCTGTAATTTCCACATTAACAAAATCACCAGCTCTTACTTTATCTAATCCCATTCCATCATTTATATACACAACACCATCTACCTCTGGCGCCTGGCCGTAGTAACGGCCGTCAATAAGAAGCTCGCTTTCACTTGATAATCCGTTAATCAGCGCCTTAAGTGTTTTACCGATTAATTCTCTGTTTTTGTTTAATGATATCCCTGACTGAAGCCTCATTATCTCATTTCTTCTTCTGTTTTTTATCTTTTGTGTTATCTGATTTTTATATCCTGAGGCAGGAGTGCCTTCTTCTTTTGAATATGCAAAAACGCCGAGCCTGTGAAATTCTGCCTCTTTAACAAAATCATACAGCCTTTTATGCTGCGCCTCTGTTTCTCCTGGAAATCCTGCTATCAGGGATGTTCTCAAAACGATATTCGGAATCGTGCGCCGCAGCCTTTCTATGATGCCCCTTATCTGCTTTTCACTGCTATTTCTTTTCATTTTTCTTAATATTTCATCATCAATATGCTGGATGGGGATGTCAATGTAATTGCATATCTTCTCTTCACTGGCAATAATGTTTATTAATTCATCATCAAAATGCTCAGGATAGGTATATAATAATCGTATCCATAAGAGATTTTTTATCTTAACAAGCCCCTTTAAAAGTTCTGCTAAGCACCTCTTTCTATAGATATCTAAGCCATAGTCAGTTGTATCCTGCGCTACTATATTTATCTCCTTTACACCCTTTGATGCAAGCTGTTCCACTTCATTAATGATAGCCTCTATTTCTCTGCTCTTATAACCGCCCCTGATTGATGGTATTGTGCAGTATGAGCACCTGTTATTGCACCCTTCTGAAATCTTTACATAGGCATAGTGTGAAGGGTTTATCAGGATACGTTGAGGGGATGCTGTAGGGGCTGGTTTAAAGCCTGCCCCTACATTATCGATTAATTCTCTGCATACATCAGCAATCCTTTCCATGTCAGAGACACCGATAAATGCATCTACCTCCGGCAGTTCCTTTATTAAATCCTCTTTGTATCTTTCGCTCAGGCAGCCAGTTACAATCAGTGCCTTGCAGATTCCATTCTCTTTCAATCTTCCTGCCTCAATTATCCTTTCAATAGATTCTTCTTTGGCATCATTTATAAAGCCGCAGGTATTAACAATAGCTATCTCTGCCTCATCCTCTTTGTTTGTAATGGTGAAGCCTGCCTTTGTAAGATAGCCGAGCATAATCTCTGAATCTACCTGATTCTTAGGGCATCCGAGACTGATTAGACCAACCTTTTTCATTAAGATTTAGTCTAACATAATCAGCCATAAATTGTAAGACCAACAACTGTTCATTGTTGAACAGTTAAGCGCATTTAATGTCATTTTAAATGTTTTTATCTTATGACAGCTCTGTAACATTTTGTAAAACTTGATATTTTATAATTATGTCTCTGGTATGAAAATTGCTACTATATTAATATTTAGGCATATTTATACAAGACCGATTATTCTGGTAATTGGTATCGCTCATACAGGAACGAATAAGGATTATGAAAAATAAGCACACAATTGAGCAGTGTAAAAGATATGCATCAGGCCTGCACAGGCTCCAGAAGCTTTGCACCTCCATAAATAAAGAAAATCTGAAAGACGCCTTGCCAATGATTACAAAAGGGATTGCAAGGCTTATTAATGCTGAAACTGTAGCAGCCTGCATAATAGAAGGTGATAAGTTAGAGCTTCTTTCAACATACGGCAAGCAGGCAAAGGCAATATCAATCCAGAATATTAATATAAAGAACAGCGCCTGTTCATGGATACTGAAAAATAAGAAGCCTATACTCATAGACAATCCATTAAGAAACAAGAGGATTCTGAAGGGTATTACTGATAATATCAGGACGGACTCATTTATTGGCGTTCCCTTATTCTCTGAAAATGGAGTCTTGGGAGTTATATTTGCCTTTAACAAGAAGAATAGAGACCTCTTTACAAAACAGGATGTGGATTTCCTAAATATATTTTCAACAGTAGTGTCTCCCTTAATAGAGAATATAAGGTTAAATGAGAGGAAGAATCAGATACAAAAGGAGCTTTCTGCTTTGCAATCCATTATCGATACATCATTTACAAATAAGGACATTGAAACCTTATTGTATTCCCTTACCCAGAAGGTGGTAAAGGCAATGGCAGTAGACTCAGGAGAGATATATCTGTTGGGCGACGATGGCAGCATTACCTTTAGGACATCATATAATATGCCTGAAGAGGTGCTTGAACAATATGAAGAGAGGATGCAGAAGGAGATAATCAAAGAGGTGCTTAAAAGGGATGGACCGTTTATTTCTTATGCAAAGGATAAGCCTATACTTACAAGTGAGCATATAAGGTCATATCATGTAATGTCTATTTTGGCTGTGCCTTTAAGGGTTAAAAAGAAGGTAATGGGTGTACTGCATATAGACAGCTTGTCTTTGCATACCTTTTCGCCTTATGAGATTAATCTGTTAGAGATATTAGCAGAGAGGATAGCTCTGGCAATTGAAAATGTACAGCTCTTTGCCGCGCTTAATGAGGAGGTAGATGTATCTGCGACACTCTTGCAAACCGCTGAACTTATAAGCAATCACACCTCTGTTAATCAATTATTAAAGCGGATTGGCGGTATTATGCCATGGCTTATTAACTGCGATTTTTGCTGCACCCATCTCTGGAGTGAGAGGGATTGCGCCTTTATTTCTGCTGAAACAAGTCTGACAGACGATTCATTGATTGCATATTTTAAAAGACTGATTATAAAGCCGGATATTGACATAATTGCTGATAAGATATTTGATACAAGGGGCTCTATAATTATAGAAGATGCCCCTGATTCGGGATTCCTTCCAAAAGAATTTACTGATACCTTTAATATAAAATCGCTTTTGATTGCACCCTTTGTAAGCAAAGGGTCAGTTATGGGGTTTATGAACATAGCCTTTGCGCAGGCTGCTCATACCTTTACAACAAAAGAGACCGCAATCTCAAAGGGCATTGCAAATCAGGTTGCAGTTGCCCTTGAAAACATAAAGTTGAATGAAGAGATAAAGGAATCAGAAGAGAGATACAGAACGCTGGTGGAGAGCGCCACTGATGCGATAACATGCATTGATTTGGATGAAGTTGTCATAAGCTGGAACAGCGCCGCGGAAAAAATGTACGGCTATTCAAAAGAGGAGGTTATGAATAAGAAGATTTCCATTATTCCTGAAGACAAGGGAGCTGAGCTGCCAATGTTTTTTGAGAGTGTAATAAAGGGGAATACCATCTCAAATTTTGAAACAAAAAGGAAACACAAGGATGGCAGGCTTATAGATGTCAGCCTTACAATATCACCTGTAAAGGATGAGGCAGGTGAGATAATAGGTTTTTCAGGCATATCACGGGATATAACTGAAAAGAAACAGCTTGAAGAAAAGAGGGTGCAGTTAGAAAAAGAGTCCGCAGTAATAGAGCTTGCAGGCGCTGCAGCGCATGAAATCAACCAGCCCCTGACATCAATTATTGCAAGGGCTGACCTTCTTATGATGAATATAGAAAAGGATGACCCTGTTTACAGGGCAGTGAAGGTAATGTTTGATGACGCAAAGAGGATTGCATTGCTTGTCCGGCAGATTGGAAAGATAACAAAGTACAAGACAAAATCATACATTGGAAAAGATAAGATAATAGATATTGAAGGAGCTGCACAAGATGACTCAAAATAATGCATATTTATTGAAGAATGAATGGCCTACAGCGGAAAAAGGCGGAATTGAGCGGGTATTAGTTGTTGATGACGAGGAAAATATTACTGAGGTTGTATCTTTATTCTTAAAGTCAAAGGGCTACTTTGTTACCACTGCTAAAAACGGTGAAGAGGCATTAAAGATATTGAAGGAAGACTATTATGACCTTGTTATATCAGATGTCAGGATGCCAAAGATGGACGGGCTTGCCCTGTTAAATGAGATTAAAAAATTGAAGGGCAATATTGTTACAATAATGCTGACAGGTTTTGCCACAATAGATACTGCTGTTGATGCAATGAAATTGGGCGCCTTTGACTATGTAGTCAAGCCTTTTAGCATTAATGAAATACTGAATGCTGTTAAACGGGCTGACGAAAAGTTTAGGGATATGATAGAAAATATTCAGCTAAAAGAGGCTACCTCGCTTTATGATATAAGCGAAGCAATAAGCTCAGGCTCTAATCTTAATGAAATCTTCAGGATTGGAATAAATGCCGTATCAAGGGAGGTTGATGCAGATGCCATTTCCCTGTATCTTAAAAATGAAAAAAGCAGGTTATTTGAATTAAAGATACGCGGCTTTAAATCAAAAAATGAAAACTGGTCAAAAGGATTCATTAAAATTATAGGTGATGATTTAGTCAATAAATTCTTTAAGGATAACAGAGCAGTGCTCCTGCATGGGAAAGATATTTTAAGGTCAGATGTATTCATTGCAAAAGAAAGCAGCCTCATCTCAATTATCGCGGTTCCTTTAAAAATAAATAATAAAATAATTGGTGTTTTAAATGCCTATTCATTTACAAAGGGACATATATTCAATGAAGGGCAGAAGAAGTCCCTGCTTATATTCAGCAACAGCATTGCTGCAGCAGTTGAGACTTCAAGGCTTTATGATAATCTCCAGCTGACCTTTAAAGAGACGATGCTCGGTCTGGCAGCAGCTTTAGAGGCAAGGGATAAATATACCAAAGGCCATTCTTATAAGGTCTGCGAGTATGCGCAGATTATTGCGGAAGGGCTTGGGCTTCCCCAGAACGAGGTAAGCCTTATATGCCAGGCGGCAAAGCTCCACGATATAGGCAAAATCGGCATTGACAACTCTGCCTTGAACAAGCCTGAAAGATTAAATAAGGTTGAACATGATATGTTCAAAAACCATATTACTATTGGAAAGCAGATTATCCAGCCGATTAGTTTTCTTTCAGATGCGATACCCTTAATCTATCACCATCATGAATTCTTCAATGGCAGCGGCTATCCTGATGGTATAAAAGGAGGCGAAATACCATTAGGAGCAAGAATCCTGCAGGTAGCAGATGCCTTTGACGCAATGACATCTGACAGGCCCTATAGAAAGGCATTATCCCATGAGGCGGCAATATCTGAGTTAAAGAAGTTTTCCGGGACGCAGTTTGACCCGGAGATTACTGATGTCTTTATAAAAGAGATTGAAAAGAGAAAATCAGTATAATTATTTCCCATTTGTGTTTAACAGCTTAACCCCCAAATAGATATATTGAGCGCCTGAAGCAATAGTAATGCCTATCATTATCCACATTATGGGTTTGATGTTGTCTATATTTTTCCCAATTACTATAAATAATAATAAAAAGACTATATACACTATCTGAAAGAGTGTAGTTGCCTTGCCTGTCAGCGATGGTGATACCTTCAAGTCATCCTGAAAGAGTATAAGCATTAAGGCGCCTATTATTATAATAATATCCCTGCTTATCACAATAATGCTTACCCATACAGGTATCAGATGAAGTGCTGTTAAGGTAACGAATGATGCTGTGAGGAGGAGTTTGTCTGCCATGGGGTCTAAGAATGTTCCTAATTTTGTCTTCTGCTTTGAGCTCCTTGCAATAAAACCGTCAAGGCCGTCAGATATTCCTGCAAGCAGAAATATGGCAAAGGCGTAACCGTAATATTTATAGACAAGGAAGTTGACAAAGAACGGGATCATCAATATCCTGCTCAGTGTTATAAGATTCGGAAGATTATACATTTTCCTCTTTAACCTTAATTGAATAGGTCTTATAAGACTTATAAGACCTATTTATAATTCTTAAAAAGATATCTTTCAAAGAATTTATTATAAGCTGTCCAGTTTTCTCTTTCACTTTCATCTTCATCAATAGAACTTCTGAACATATCTACCTTTGCATTCATCTCATCCATATGATAAAGCATTATTGCCTCAAGTATCTTCGGTCTTTTGGGCGACCCGTATTCGTAATGACCGTGATGGCTTAGTATCATGTGTTTTAACAGCATCTCAAGCTTGTGCGGAAATCCATCAATCATCCTTATCTTTTCTGCAATCATTTCAACACCAATGGTAATATGTCCTATCAGCCCGCCCTCGTCTGTATAACCAAATGCCTTTGAATATTTCAGTTCATGTATCTTGCCGATATCATGCAGAATAGCTCCTGTTATTAACAGGTCGGTGTTTATTTCAGGGTAATACTTCGTTACATCCTCGCAAAGGTTTGCTACCTCAAGGGTATGCTGCAGGAGTCCGCCTATATATGCGTGGTGATTGCTTTTTGCTGCTGGCGCTGTCTTAAAGAGCTCTATAAAATCAGTGTCTTCGTAAAATAAACTTAAGAGTCTTGTTAGATGCATGTCTTTTATCTTAGCTATCTTTTCCTTTAGTTCCCTTATCATGTCCTCAGTGCTTTTCTCTGATGTTTGTAAGTAGTCGCTTATATTAACCTCAGAGTCATCAATCCTTTCTATCTGTTTTATCTGTATCTGTTTTGCACCCTGATAATTTATTACCTTTCCCTTAACCCTTACAAAGTCCTCTTTCTTGAATATTTTATTATACATATCTGCCTCATCCCACAACTTAGCGTCAATCTCGCCTGTGTTGTCAACAAACCTTACAGATAAATAATTTGAGCCGTTCTTTGCGATGCTAATCCTTTTTTCTTTTGTAAGAAAGATGTTGTTTATCAGATCGCCGTCTTTTATCTTTTTTATCTTCATAATATAATATATGTTTCCTATAAGACTTTTAGGACATATTCTCTGTATTTTTTCTGGATTATATGTCATTATAGCCTGTGTGTCAATATTTCTCATTCTGTGCGCTGCTCCGATATCAGGCTATGCTGCTGCTGCCTAATGGTATTATCTATGTAATATCAACAGTTATGCAATTTTCCCCAGAAAATGTGAACAACCTGTGGATAAGTAATGTCTGGTTATTTGGGTAATAGCCAAAATCCAGCTTGCTTAGCGGATTGCCTATTTTTTAGGCACACAAATTTCTTTTTTTATCAATGGGTTAAATAAAGATACTATTTAAATTTGTAATGTAGATATATTTTTGCTTAATGCTGTTGCTTATCCACAAGATATTGTTTGCAGCAAAAAAAAATACAACAAGTAGTGGAGTCTTAATTGATTGACAAATAGATTGTTATTATAATACAATTAGAAAAATCAGCGCAGGAAAAAATATGATTCAAAGCATGACAGGATATGCAAGGAGCGAGCGTAAGGATAAAGGCAGGGTATTTGTCTTAGAGCTCCGTTCAGTTAACCACAAATACTGCGACATATCTATAAAACTTCCAAAGACACTTCTCGGCTTAGAAGGCATGATAAAAAAGACTATTCAGGAGAAATTTTCGCGCGGTAAATTTGATGTATTGGTGTCAAGGAACGGCTCTGATGATTATACAAGGAGGCTTGTGCTTGATGAGGAGCTTGTAAGCCAGTATTTTAATATACTTCAGGGATTAAAGAAAAAATTTGGTTTAAAGGGTGAAATAGATATTAATCTGTTGGCAGGGTTTTCTGATCTGATTAAGGTTGCAGAGGTAGAAGAGGATCAGAAGGCGATAGAGAAGGTTCTGATGTCCCTTCTACAGCGTACAATAGACTCTCTGATTAAGGTTCGGAGGGAGGAAGGGAAGGAACTATATGATGACATTGTAAAAAGGGTAAGGATAGTGGCATCTGCAATTAATAGGGTGGATGAAATTGCCAATAAGGCGCTTTCAGCATATCATAAAAGATTAGAGGAGAGGGTTCGCAGTCTGAATAGGTCATTAAAGATAGACCCAGCAAGGCTCGCGCAGGAGGTTGCTTTAATAGCTGAGAGATGTGATATAACAGAGGAAATAGTCAGGTTTAGAAGCCACATAAAACAGTTTAATAAACTGCTAAAAGAGGATAAAGGCGTTGGAAGGCGGCTGGATTTTCTGCTTCAGGAAATGAACAGGGAGATAAATACAGTGGGCTCAAAGGCCAATGACGCTGACATCTCCATTGAGGTTGTTAATGTGAAGAATGAACTTGAGAAGATACGGGAGCAGGTTCAAAACATAGAGTAACGGCTTCGTAAAAGGTTTATCTGCTGCGTTGTCGCTTCGGCCTCGCATCCTCACATACAGTTTAGTATGCTGCGGTGCGAGTCCTCGCTCCGCCTTGCATCTAAAGCCTTTTACTTTGACGTCTCTACCGTATATACCGTATATAATAATTAAGATATGGGAAAATTTGTCAATATAGGTTTTGGCAATATTATTGCATCATCAAGGATAGTAGCAATCCTCGCCCCCTCTTCTGCGCCAATGAAGCGGCTTAAGGACGAGGCGAGGAAGCAGGGAAAACTGATTGACGCAACGCAGGGAAGAAAGACAAGGGCTATTATAATAACTGACAGCGACCATATAATCCTTTCAGGGATTCAGGTAGAGACAATGGCACAGAGGATTAACTCTGCTTCCTCAGGCATTGCATCAGTTGAGAGAGATTCATCTGGAGTATCAGATATAAAAGAGATTTCTGGAGAGGGGATATGAGCCGAAAGGGGCTCCTTATTGTGGTATCTGCGCCATCAGGCGCTGGCAAGACAACGCTTTGCAAAGAGATTTCAAGGGCGCTTCCGAATCTGCAGCATTCCATTTCCTATACAACCCGCAAGCCGAGACCTAATGAAACAGACGGGGTGCACTATTTTTTTGTGACACAGGAGAAGTTTAACAAGATGATCAAGGACAAGGAATTTGCAGAATGGGCTGTTGTCCACGGTAACTTATACGGGACATCAAAAAAACAACTATCTGAAATGATGGATGGGGGAATAGATGTTATACTGGATATTGATTCTCAGGGCGCAATGCAGATCAAGGAGAACTGGGGGAACGGCGTCTTTGTTTACATCTTGCCGCCATCCTTTGATGATCTGAGAAGGAGGCTTACTGAGAGGAATTCTGATGCAACAAATGAAATAAAAAAGCGCCTTGAAAATGCAAAAAAAGAAATTCCTTATTATAAAAGATATAATTATGTTATAATAAACGACAAGTTTGAAAAGGCATTAGAAGATTTAAAATCAATTATAACATCAGAGAGGCTTAAGATAGATAAATTCAATACAGATATGATAGACGAAAAATTTAATTTATAGGAGGCTTATTTTATGGATATTGTTTCATTGCCAGTAGAATTCAAAAAGGATTATGGAATCAACCGCTTCAGATTGGTTAATCTTTCAATACAGAGGGCAAAGGAGTTAATAGAAGGCAGCGCCCCTGTAATAAATACAAAATATAAGAAAGAGACAACAATTGCGTTAGACGAGATTGTCTCTGCTGATTTTGTGCTCCTGACCGGAAAAGAGGCAAGGGAGGCAATGAGGGATGTTATCAAGGAAATAGAGGCTGAAAGAAGGGTCCCAGAAGATGAGGATGATGAGGAGTCAACAGAGATTAAAAAGGACCTTAGCATATACATAAATGATTCCAACAAGGCGAAGAGGGAGTCAGAGGAGGCATAGGATAACAGCATGCTTTCAGGCAAGAGGATAATCTTGGGCATTACAGGCAGCATTGCTGCTTACAAGAGCGCAGAGATTGTTAGAAGACTTAAGGCATCTAATGCAGATGTTACAGTTGTGATGACAAGAAGCGGGATGGAATTTATTACGCCGCTTACTATGCAGACCCTTTCCCGCAGCCCTGTTTATACAGAGACCTTTGTATTGCAAAAGGACTCCCGAATCGCACATATTGAAATTGTAAAGTCTGCTGATCTGTTTCTTATTGCCCCTGCAACTGCAAATATTATTGGAAAGATTACCGCTGGAATCGGAGATGATGTCTTAACTACAATGGTTCTTTCAGCAAGGTGTCCTGTCCTGATTGCACCTGCAATGGACAGCGATATGTATTATAATCCAATTGTTCAAAGGAATATTTCATCCTTAAAAGAAAGGGATTACAGATTTATAGAGCCTGAAGATGGAGAATTGGCATCAGGCATTATTGGAAAAGGCAGGCTTGCAGATATTGAGAAGATTCTTTCTTCTGTAATTGATGTCCTTGTTGTTAAGAAAGATTTAGCAGACGAGGTTGTGTTGGTAACCGCCGGGCCCACAAGGGAGTATATGGACCCTGTGCGTTTTATATCAAACAGGTCAACAGGGAAGATGGGTTTTGCCCTTGCTGAGGCAGCAAAGAGCAGAGGGGCAGAGGTAATACTAATATCAGGACCTGCATCACTTCATAAACCAGCAGGTGCGGAGCTTATAAATGTTGTTACTGCTGATGAGATGAGGGAAGAGGTGATGAAAAATTTACAGAGGGCAACCATTGTTGTTATGGCTGCTGCTGTATCTGATTATATGCCTGTAAAAATGTGGCAGGATAAGATTAAAAAGAGCGGCAAGGATATTAATATTGGGCTTACAGAGGTTACGGACATACTATCTGAAATTGGAAAGAATAAGGGAGGCAGGATAATCGTCGGCTTTGCTGCAGAAACAAATGACCTTATTAATAATGCACAAATTAAATTGAATGAAAAGAATCTTGATATGATTGTTGCAAATGATGTCTCAAAACCTGATGCAGGTTTTGAGGTTGATACAAATATTGTTACAATTATTGAAAAAGATGGCATGATTACTGAACATGGCAAAATGTCCAAAAAAGAGGTTGCTCATAGGATATTTGATAAGATAGTTAGACTAAAGAGGAGATATTCTGATTCTATTATAGTCTAAGTCCTTCAAGATTAAAGCTTTTTTATTAATAGCTTAAAATTAAATTCTATCTAAACTTTGCCTTTTCCTTGACATTTCATGATTATTTGCTAAAATTGTTACAATAAGGTAATATAATAAAGTAGTATGTCCAATTTTTAGAGGATAGCTAAATGGCTAAAACTAAAGAGGAATATAATCTTTCGCCTGAGATAGAAAAGCTCGCAGAGAGATTGGCGAAGGACCCGAGCTCAAAGCTCTTTGTCCCCCTCGCAGAGGAATATCTAAAGGGAGGAATGTTTGAAGAGGCTATAACTGTATTAAAGGACGGCCTAAAACATCATCCTTCATATATAAGCGCAAGGGTAGCCTTAGGAAAGGCGTATCATAAGAAGGGGCTTATAAAAGAGTCTTTAGAAGAGTTTAAGAAGGTTGTTGCTGTAAACCCTGATAATCTCCTCGCACATAAAAGGCTTGTAGAGATACATAAGGCATTAGGCAACATTGAGGATGCAATAAAGAGCTGCGATACTATCCTCCTTTTAAACCCAAAGGATGAGGAGATTAAGGGAATACTTAAGCAATTAGATGGCATCAGGCCTGTTCCAAAACCTTCTGCAGCTCCGGAGAAAAAAGAAGAAAAGGTTTCTGTTGCTGCTGCAGAGAAGATTGAGGCAGTTTTGGAGGAAAAGCCTGAAGAATTAGTGGTAGAAACAGCTCCAAAAGAAAAAGCTGAGCCTGAAATTGCAGAAGAGATCAAAGAAAAAGAAAAACCGCTCGTAATGGAAGAGGCAGCTGCAGAGACAATTCTTGAAGAGCCTGAGGAGATGTTCAAGATACCAGAGGATGCTGGAGAAGAGATTCGTTTTGAAGAGGAAAAGAAAGATGAAAAGGCTGAAGAGAGCTTATGGACTATGCCTGAAGAGGAGAAGCCGGCTGTTTTAGAGGAAGAGGGCAAAGCCCCTGCTGCAGATGAAAAGGTATATGAGCTGAAGGAAGAAAAGGATGAAGAATTAGAAGGCTTGGTTAAGCTGAAACCAGTAGAGCAGCCCAAAAAGGCAAAGGATTCAGAAGCAGAGATTGGAATGCCTGTGTATGAGATTGGCGAAGAAGAATTAATAGGTTTTCCAAAAGACCTCCTGCAGTCAGATGAAGAGATAATTCAAGAGGCTAAGATGAAAGAGGGAGAGGTTACAAGCCTTGATCTTTCTTCTTTTGAAAAGAAGCCTGAAGAGGCTTATGCGGCGAAGGTTGCTATGCCTGAAGAAGATATGATAATTATTGAAGAGCCTGAGAGCGAGATACTATCTGTTGAACCGCCTATTTTTGAAAAAGAGGAAGCAAAGGAAGCAGTTCCCTTTAAAGAACCTGTTTATGAAGAAAAGGTAATAAAAACAGCGAAAAAGGCTGAAGAAGAGCTTTCAACAGAGACATTGGCTGAATTATATATAAAACAGGGTTTCTATGAAAAAGGGATTGATATATACCGCAGGCTTTTAAAAGAAAAGCCTGATAGTAAGGAATTAAAGCAGAAATTAGACGATGCTGTTACACTATCAAGCCTGTTTGTGAGCGGAAAGCCAAAGACCGAAGAGATTATTCCAGGGGTTTTGGTTGAAAAGGGTGAAGCAGATGTTGAGGTAATAGAGATAGAGGAGATAGCTCCTCCGGAACCTGCT
>CAKKRA010000100.1 GCA_919902475.1 Nitrospiria bacterium | reverse complement strand
TTGACAGATGTTGTAAAATACAGATTAAATCCGTCATTAACATAGGCAATGGTTGTTGCATGCGGCTGTTTCGGGTCGTTTGAATTAATTGATGCAAGGTTTCCGTAAAGATGTTTTTTTAGATAGTTTAAAACTTCGTTCTTGATATTTTCTGACATAATTTGTTGCCTCCTTTTATGTTTTATAAAATGCTGGATTCCTGCCAAAAGCATGCAGGAATGACAATACGACAGTACAACTAAATTGATACCCCCTTTCCCCACACCTCATCAAATATAATCTCAGCAAGCGGTTTTCTTGAAAGGCCTTTGGTTTTATCTTCCATTGGATAGCCGATGGGAAAGATTCCAACAACCCGTATATTAGACGGGATATTAAGCAGACCCCTGATCTTTTCCTCATCAAGCACGCCTACAAACACAGTGCCAAGACCGAGAGCATGGGCTGAAAGCATCAAATCTTGCGATGCAATCCCAATATCAGTCAGATAATAATTCTGGTTCCAGAGGACTCCAGACTGTGCAGGGTCAGCGCAGGCAACAATAGCAACAGGCGCCTCTGCAATGCCCTTTCGTGATGGATTTGATTTGTAGCCCAGAGGCGCAAAAAAGGATTCAACATAGGAAAGCTCGCTGAGCTTTTCCCTGATTTCCTTATTCTTAACAACAATGAACCTCCAGCACTGTAGATTTGCCCAAGAAGGGGACTGCTGTACTGCCTCAAGTATTTTCTTGAGCTTTGCATCTTCCACTGGCTTGTCTGCGAATCTTCTTACGCTTCTCCTCGTTTTGATAGCTTCTAAGATTTCCATAAGCGCCTCCATCCTCTATGTTTTTTTATGATTTTTTAATAAAGAAAATATAAGTCCCGCCATCTTCCTTTGTGCCAACGATCGGGTTGCCTGTCCTGTTGGCCCATGCCTCCATATCATTTTTTGAGCCAGGGTCAGTAGCAATCATCTCAAGTACCTGTCCGCTCTTTAGCTCTTCTATCGCCTTCTTTGTCTTTAAGACAGGCATTGGACAGCTCAGGCCTTTGCAGTCAAGAACCTTATCTGTTTTGATATCCATATTCTTCTCACCTCCTTCTTTTTATTTTTGGATATTGGATTTTAAATCGGTAATTTCTAATCCCTAAATTTTCAATTAGCCATATATTAATTTTCTTCTGGAGTATTTGTGTGTAAAATATAGTCAGTCATTATACTCTCCAACAGTGTAAAGTGTTGACAACGATATCAGACTATAGTATACTTTGTCAAGTAGTTACATTTATGTTATACAGTTTCAAAAAGTATACTATTGGAGGTTTATATGAAGTTTGGATGTTGTCCTGTTGAAAAGGCAATAAAACTTATCGGCGGCAAATGGACGATACTGATATTGAGGGACCTTTTTACAGGCACAAAAAGGTTCGGCGAGCTAAGGAAGTCCCTCATCGGCGTCAGCCCAAAGACATTGTCTGGCAGGCTGAGGTATTTAGAGAAAGAGGGTATAGTTGCAAGAAAGATATTTCCAGAGGTGCCGCCGAAGGTTGAATATGCCCTGACCAAAAGGGGAAAGAGCCTTGGGGCAATCATTGAAAGCATGAGGGTGTGGGGAGAGAAGAACCATAAGCTGTAAGGAAAAAATATTGTAGACCATCGACAATGAGGTGAACTTGAAAATCCTTACGATAATTATTCTATCAATAATTATTGTTATAATTGCGATTATCGTTGGGAATTATTATTTGTCTATCCAATTTAAAACTGAAATTGAAAAACTATTTTCCTTATCAAAAAGCATTTCTAATAAAACATTTTCGCATGAGCAATTATCAGGTTTGCCAGAACCCGTACAAAGGTATTTCAAGCATGTCTTACGGGAAAAACAGCCGTATATTAGTTATGTAAGATTGAGACATAACGGTCAATTTAAAACTGGACTAAAAAAAGATTGGATAGATATTAAAGGGGAGCAATACTACACTACAGAAAGACCGGGTTTTGTCTGGAGAGGGAAAACATCATTATTTACTGCACGCGATATGTATATAGAAGATAAAGGAAGGCTGACTGTTTCACTTTTTTCTCTTTTTAAAATTTTAGATGGAAAGGGGGAGGAATATAATCAAGGCGAACTTCTGCGCTGGCTTGGAGAAGGTGTCTGGTTTCCAACAAATCTTTTACCGAGTGAATATTTGCAATGGTCACCAATTAACGCCACCTCTGCCAGATTAGCTTTTAAATATAAAGAATTATCCCTTTTTTATACTGTTAGGTTTAATGAACAGGGCGAGATTACTGAACTTGAAACAAAGCGGTATATGAGTAAAGATAAGTTAGAAACATGGGTCGGTAAGGCAAGCGATTATAAAGAAATAAACGGAGTAGTTATTCCAACAAAAATTGAGGCAATATGGAGATTAAAAACTGAGGATTTCAGCTATGCAAAATTTAATTTGAAAAACATTGAATACAATAGACCTGAACAATATTAATAATATAAAAAGATATGTAGGAAATTAATTATTCCCCTCTCCACAATGGGGAGAGGGAAGGGTGAGGGGGTAAAGAGGGGCAAGAGGAGATTTCCTAATCAATTTCAATCCAATTCTGCCACAAAAAAATAAGAAATAATGAAAAAATATGTAATCCCAACATGATAATGTCCTAAATAGCCAAGATAGAAATGTCCTATTCTA
>CAKKRA010000099.1 GCA_919902475.1 Nitrospiria bacterium | reverse complement strand
GCACATATTTCTTTGATGTAAAAGAGGCTGCCACCGGCGCAAAGTATCTGGTAATTAATGAATCTAAAAAGGTCGGCGAGTCCCACGAGCATAACAGGATAATGATATTTGAAGAGGACATCCCCTCTTTCAGTGAAGGCCTGCAGAAGGTTGCGGGGTTTATACAAAAATAAGGGAGGCTCCTACCGGAAGTGGCTTTTACGTAAAGAGGCTAAAATGACGAGTTCAGAAGATCGAAAAAAGAGTTTATCTGACCTTATCTCAGAATATAAAAAATTCAAGAAAGCAGGAAAGCTTGATCTGTCTTCTGAGGAAACAATTAGAAGTTGGTTAAACAAGTTACTTGAGATATTCGATTGGGATGTCAGAGATACTTCGCAAATTCTTCAAGAAAAGGTTTTGTCAAAAACAGAAAAAGAAAAACTAAAAGAAATAGGCTCTCAGTATATAAAACCTGATTATACATTCAAAATTGCCAAACAGAAAATCTCCTTTTTAGATGCTAAGGATATTACCGTAAACATAAACAGAGATGCAAATGCAGCATTTCAAATCAAGTCTTATGGCTGGTCAGTTTCTGCACCATGTGCATTCATATCTAACTTTGAGGAGTTCGCAATCTATGATTGCACTTATATTCCAGCAATAGAGCAACCTTCTGATTTTGGTAGGATATACCTCACAATTGAAGATTATATTAATCAATTTGAAGTTCTCGAACGGCATCTGCTAAAAGAAAACATATACTCCGGTAAACTAAGCGAACTCTATTCTGACACGCTTAGAAATGAAAAAACAGTAAATAAAACGACCCCTGATTTTTCTTTTGCAGAGTTTCTTTCAGAGTTCAGATTAGTTCTTGCAAAAAGCATTTTGGAAAATAATGCCGTTTACATTGATGGCAATACAGAAAATTTAAGCTATATCGTTCAAATAATCATCAATAGGATTTTATTTATAAGAGTTTGTGAAGCCAGAAAAATAGAGGAAGACCGACTACTTCTAAAGTTTAAAAATGATGGTTTTTGGGAAAGCTTTAAAAACTCAACCTACTTTGATTTTTATAATCACTATGATGGCCCACTGTTTGAGCGAATAAATTCAATACACGACATTCGAATACCGGATGAATCTTTTGACCGCTTACTTAACTATCTTTACTATCCATCTCCGTATAGGTTTGATGTAATTCCCACAAAATTACTTAGTGATATTTATGAGATATTTCTTTCTAAAAAGCTGCTTCTTCAAAACGGTCAAGTCAGCGATGAATTAAAAAGTGAATACAGTAAAACAAAAGGTGCTGTTAGCACGCCGTTATTTATCGTTCAAGAAATCGTGAAGAGAACTATAAAAAAAGATGATCTTCTTGCGGGAGGGATTGTAAATCTTCTTAGAATTAAAATTCTTGATTTGTCTTGTGGTAGTGGCGTTTTTGCAATTGAGGTATATGATTACATGGAGGAAGTTTTTGTCTCGTTGTTTGTTTTATCAAAACATAAGGACTTTGCAAAATATTTTATTCAAACCGATACTGAAATAATCATAAACCTAGACGGCAAAAAAGCAATTCTTGATAACTGCATATTCGGAGTGGATATAGACCCTGAAGCGGTTGAGGTTACAAAAATGTCATTATCACTAAAGGTGATTGACTCAGTCGATTTTGTTGAATCGTATAACGACATTGGAATTTTTGGAGATAAGATTTTGAATGGGGTTGGGAATAACATTAAGTGCGGTAATTCACTGGTATCATCCGATATCTTAAAACTTTATCCTAAGTTAGAAGAGAATGAACAAGAGCTTTTAAAGACCAATATTTTTGATTGGGCTTCTAATCACGGTTTTGAAAGTATTTTTCAGGAAAACAAAGGGTTTGATTTTATAGTGGGTAATCCTCCTTATGTGGAAGTAAAAAATTACAATGTGGATTTGCCATATATGCATCAGTATATCAGAAAAAAATATTCTTCCTCACAAAATGGCAAAATTGATTTAGCAGTTCCTTTTATTGAAAGGGGCATATCACTTCTTAATCCTTCAGGCAGATTAGGATTTATTGTTCAAAAACGATTTTTTAAAACAAACTATGGCACTAAAATAAGGAAGTTAATCACTGATAATATGCTTGTTTCATCAATAATAGATTTTGAAGCTACGAATATTTTTAAAGATAGGATTACATATGTAGCCTTATTAATCTTAGATAAATCGAAGCCCTACAATTTTTATTACAAAAAGTTCAGCGATCAAGTTGCGACACTTGCCGCATCAGTTAGAAATACCGAAATACCTGAAATTTCAGATGCCCCTTATCTCTGTATTGATTCAGCTGCGATTTCTGAAAATCCTTGGAGCTTTGATAATCCTGATTTACTGAAAATTAGAACAAAACTTTTAGACTTTGGGAAATTTGGTGACTTTGTAAATGTAAAAGTAGGGGTACAAGTATTGTGGGATAAGGCTTATCATATCAGGCCCATTTCCGTAAAGAATGGAATACTAACAGGCAGCAGTCACTTAGAAGAGAAATTTAAAATTGAACTTGATGCTTGTCGTCCATTGATTTGTAACGAAAGCTTTTACCCATATCGTCCTGATAATGGTGATGTCTATATTATCTTCCCTTATGATGTGAAAGCAGGCGTAGTAACCGAAATTGAATTTTCAAAATTTAAGGAACGTTTTCCATTGGCAGCAGAATACTTAAGGCGCAACAAGAGAAAAATAAAAGCTAATGTTGAAACATTTGCATCATCGGAAAGATGGCATCTGTTTACAAGAGTTCAAAATCACGGAGCGACATATCCAAAAGTTCTAACGCCAATGACGGCATTAGATACTTATGCGACAGTCAGTTCATCTGAAAAGATATACTGTGATAATGCGAATGTTTATTTTATGGAAATTGAAAACAAATCAGCGAAAAACCTTTACGCACTTGCAGCAATAATTAACTCAACACTCTTCTCCGTTCTTGGCAGGTCTATTGCTAATCCACAAACAAACGGATATTATAAATTCAACAAACAGTTTTTAGAGCCCATTCCTTTTCCAGCAGAAAATTTTAATAGCGACCTGAATGGAGCAATAAATAATCTGGCTTTGACGGCAAAAGCCATTAAAAGAACCCAGGAAAAATACTTAGCAGCATCTCCACATCAACAAAGAACTTTTGCTGCTCAGCTAAGGCAATATTGGGCAAGATTAGATGAACTCGTTTACGGA
>CAKKRA010000098.1 GCA_919902475.1 Nitrospiria bacterium | reverse complement strand
GCTTAGGATATATGACAGACTATCCGATAGAAAGGTTCTACCGCGATGCAAGGATAAACAGGATATTTGAAGGGACTAATGAGATACAGCGTATGGTGATTGCAGAAAGCCTATTGAAGGGCGGGGCATATTAATTTGTCCCCTCTCCCCTTGTGGGAGAGGGTTAGGGTGAGGGGGAAATGAGTGGTATGAAAAAGAAACCAGATATTCTTGATTTAGCAGCAGCGAAAAGAGATAAGGAAGCCCCGACTTTAAAAGAGATTAGTAGAATTGTTCACCGTATAAGGGGAATTGATGAGACTAAAGGTAATAATTGATTTGCTTTTCTTAAACTGCGTTATAAAAAGTGTTAAAATAATAACAGGAGGTTAAAACATATATGAAAATAGAGTATAAAGCAAAAATATTATCTGATGGCCATTTGTCATTCCCTGACAATATTAGGGAAAGATTACATCTTAAATCTGATGACATGGTAAAAGTTATTGTTACAAAAGTTATTAATAAAAAGCCTTCTGAAAGATTTTTGGCAACCTTTGGCTCATGGGAAGATGAACGGACAGCGGAAGAGATTATAGAAGATATATATGGAAGCAGGAAATCAAGGAAAGCTGGGGTCTCTCTATGAAATATCTTCTTGATACCAATATATGTATTTATTGGTTTAAAGGAGATAAAGATATAGAAGAGAGGCTTTTGCAAATAGTATTTCCCCAAATTTTTATTTCTGAGATAACGCTGGCAGAATTGTTTTATGGCGCCTATAGGTCTACTCAAATAGAATCTAATATAAAAAGAATAAAAGGCTTTACTGAGGAAGTGAATATTTTATGGCTTGATGAATATTCACTGGAAAGTTTTGGGAAGATAAAGGCTGATTTAGCTAATAATGGAAATCTGATAGATGACTTTGACATAATGATTGGAAGCGAAGCCATCTGCAATGACTGCGTTCTTGTTACAAATAATGTTGATCATTTTAAAAGGATAAAAGACTTAGTTATAGAAAATTGGAAAGATTTAAAAAAGAGATAGCAGAATGGGTGGCAAGGCAGTAGAATGTAATTGTAAGCAAAGGTATTTGCCTTACAAGACAGGAAGTAGAATTATGAAAAAATCATTGATTTTTATTTTAATGGTTTCAGTAGCAAGCGCATTGCTTGCATATACTTTTTATAAACCTTCTAAACCTCATGAAAAAAGATTTATCTTTTCTGATTTGACAGTGAAGGATAAAAAGACAGGGCTTATCTGGGCAAGGGATGCAAATATAGCAGATAGAGAAATGACATGGGATGGCGCCTTAAAATTTATAGAAAAGTTAAATGAACAGAAGTATGCTGGATACAGCGACTGGAAACTGCCTGCAAAAAATGAGCTTGGCTCCCTTCTGGGCAGTTCAGCAAATAAAAAC
>CAKKRA010000097.1 GCA_919902475.1 Nitrospiria bacterium | reverse complement strand
ATGAAAAGCCTTGCAGATGAAAAGGTGGAGAGACGGATAGCCTCCATATTGCTTAAGCTTGCTGAAAAGGGCGGCGAAAAGCATGAGAAAGACATAACACTGACCATGCATTTAACAAGGCAGGATATCGCTGAGATGGCTGGCACCACTGTTGAGACCGCAATCAGGGTTATGAGCAGACTCAGGAAAGAGGGGATTTTAAAATCCATTGAAGGAAAGATTGTTATATTAAATCCTGAAAGACTTGCCGAGATATCAGGCCGTTGATTTATTTAAAACCTGCCTCATTGTGCCGAACAGGCTATCTGTGCTATAATTTTGATTATGCTTAGAAACAACCTTGATGTCAAAATACTAAGCGCTGTTATGGTTGCCCTCTTCATTGGATTTGGGACCATCACTATCATTCAGATAGATAAAGAATCAAAGGACATGCTTGAGCAGAACCAGATTAAGGTAAACCTTTTAGCAACATCTATTGAAAAGAGCATTCAGAACTACATGATGGAGGGAAGGGTAGACTTAATAAGGCGGCTCCTTGCAGACATCAAAAACAGCAAAGAGGTTGAGCGGCTTGAGATTATAAAAAGGGACGGCCTGCTGGCATTTACAGATTTTACCACAATTGAAAAGGTGCAAAAAAAGAGGGAGGAGTTTAAATTTGTTAAGGAGAGGGAAAGGCCGGCCAATTTTCTTGACGGCAACGACCCTTTTCTTTCGTATTACTTTAAGGGAATTTTTGAAACAGGCAAGAATACATCCTATTATGAGAAGGACGAAGACAAGGAGCTGCTTACGCTTTTACAGCCTTTAATAAATCAGAGGGAGTGCCAGAGGTGCCACGGCGCTGACCATAATATCAGAGGGATACTGCGGATATCCACATCAATGAAGGGCGTGAATGAGGCCATAAGGAGCAATCGCAACAGGGTTATAATCATCTCGCTTATCACCATCATATTAGTGGGGCTTGTCCTTGAGTTCCTCATAAGAAGGGTTATTTTAAGGCCTGTAGACGGGCTTGTAGAGACAATGGCAAAGGTTGAGAACGGCGACCTCACAGCAAGGGTTGATGTTAATGTTGATGACGAGCTCGGCAAGATGGGGAAAAGCTTTAATTCAATGATAATGAAATTGGAGGAGGCAAATAAAAAATTAGCAGCACAGCACCATCTTTTAATGGAAAGAACGGAAAAGATGGCGTCTTTAGGCCAGCTCGCATCAGGCATTGCCCATGAGATAAACAACCCGCTTGCAGGCATGTTCAACTGTGTGAAGGCGATGCATTCGGACGGGGATGACAAAGGATTAAGGGAGAGGTATCTGGGTCTCATAGACAAGGGATTGAAGAGGGTAGAGATTATTGTAAAACAGCTCCTCGGTTTTGCAAAGGAGCATAAATTGGAATTTTCACCAAATAAGGTGGATGACATTATCATTGATACGATAAGACTCGTTGAATTTAAGATGAAAAAGGAGAATGTGTATCTCAGGCTTGATCTAAACTGCGGCGCCCATGAATATCTGATTGACTACCACCATATGCAGCAGGTGATATTGAATACTGTAATCAATGCCATTCAGGCAATGCCTGACGGCGGCATACTCTCTATAAGAAGCGTTGATTTAGAAAAAAATATTATGCTGAGCATATCCGATACCGGCATAGGCATAACAAAGGAGAATCTCTCAAAGATATTTGACCCCTTCTTTACAACAAAGGACGTCGGCGTTGGCTCAGGGCTTGGACTTTCTGTCAGCTACGGAATTATAGAAAAATTGGGCGGCAAGATTGATGTTTTAAGCGAGGTCAATAAAGGCACAACCTTTAAGATAACAATTCCGAAAAGGGAAGTGGAAAAAGATAAAGAATCATATATAAGGGAGAGAATTTAGCTTTGAAGGTATTAGACAGGCTTAGAGTCAGGGTGATACTATTTCTATTCTTATTCGGCATAAGTCCGCTGATACTCGCAAGTATTATTGCCAATACCATTATAAGAAATGAGCTTACGGAGCATATAAAAGAGGAATTGATAGAGGTTGAAGAGAAGCTGTCTAAAAAGCTTGAAACACTAATCTACTTTAGATGGAATGACGCCGTCTTCTATTCCAAACTCCCTCTGATCAAAGACATATCAGATAATAAAAAGAAAAGCGTTTTTTTTAAAGAGGTCTTAAAGCAGTACTACCCTTATTCATGGCTCGGCCTTGCTGATGAAAAGGGGATAATAGTCGCCTCTTCTGATAACGAGAGCATAGGTATTGATGCTGGCAGCAGCGGTTGGTTTAAGAACGCTGCCATTGCAGAGGCTGTCTATGTTGAA
>CAKKRA010000096.1 GCA_919902475.1 Nitrospiria bacterium | reverse complement strand
CTATTTGGGAAACAGCAGGCCGTGGTATGCCCATCTTCTGCGACAGCGTATCCTGGCTCATGCCGGTCTTTTCCCTCAAAATTTTAATCCGATGCCCTATTTTCTCATATATATTCATTGTAGACCTCCCCATAATGGTATTATACTATCATATGTAAGATTATCTGTCAAGATATTGTTTGAAATTATTACAATAATAGGTTTGCCGACTGGGAGTGCAAGAGCGTTTGGTCTTGAAATATTATTTTCTACCCCTCTCCTCAATAACCTCTGCCTGCAAATCACAATAATCCACAATCCCTTTATATTAAGCCCTGCATGAGCCTTATAAACAGCCTCATCATTGCAGGCATAAAAAGTATATTCCCCTTGCTAATAAAGGTCAACACAAAATCACATTCTGTCAAGCCAATTTAGAAGAGTCCTATTTTATTGACACCAAAGAGGCTTTTTGCTAACATTAGTATAAAAATAGGCATTGCAATTACATGTAGCTAATTAAATAAAGGTGATAAGATGAAATTAAAAGAAGCATATAAGAAAAAAATAACAACAGAGATTAAAGACCTTTCAGAATCCGAGATGGAAAAGGTTATAAAGGTGATAAATCTTTTAAAAACAGAATTTTTAGGTGAAGAAAGAAAGGCTTCTTTTGAAGGCTTTAAAAAGGCAAAAGGCGCTTGGAAGGATGTTGATGTTGATGAGATATATAAGAAATTAAATGAGGATTGGAAAAGGTGGAAGCCCTTAAAGTCTGTGTAGATACTGACATAATCATTGACTATCTTCGGGGAAGAAATGAAAATCAAGACATCCTGCCCCATCTTATTGCAAAACACGATGTTTATATCTCTCCGGTTTCTGTATACGAGCTTTACTATGGCGGATATTATTTCGGCAAAATCAAACCTGTTGAAGATGTATTGGCAATGTTAACTCCCTTTGATTGGACAACTGAGGATTCTAAAAAGGCCGCGCAGATTCATGCATTGTTGTCAAAGGCTGGAGAGACACTAAATGTTAAGGATGTTCTTATTGCAGGACCATGCTTATCAAGGGCTGTTACTTTAGTAACAAGAAATGTTTCACATTTTGATAGAATAGAAGGCTTGAAGGTAATTGATGGGACTAAGTATGTATGAAAGAGGTCAGAGGGTTGAATAAAGGAAAAGGTCTGGCCTTGAAAAATCAGTCTCCCCCCGCTCCTTAATAACCTCTACCTGTAAATCACAAAAATCCGCAATCCCTTTTAAGCCCTGCATGAGCCTTATAAACAGCCTCATCATTGCAGGCATAAAAAAGTACCCCTCACCCTTCCCTCTCCTCTATCCTCCGTAGCAAGGCTACTGCGGAGGACAGGCGCAATTTTTCTCTTCTTCGTCTCTGGCGGCGTCAAAGATGATTGCTGTTTAATCACTCTTTTCCAAAGAGAGACCAACAGGGAAGCCTGAAAAAGAATTAGTCTCCGAGAATCATCTGATTATTTCTTGAGCGGGTTTCGCCTATTGATGTTACACGAATTGCAGGTTGGTCGCGCACAGGGCACTTGTTTTCACAGATGCCGCATCCAATGCAAAGGTCAGTGTCAAGATAGGGCTGTTTAAGAAGCTTCTTTTTGCCGTCCCTTTGTTTTATCTCAACGGTCTGAAACCAGATCGCCTTTGGGGATGTAGGGCATACCTCTTCGCATACAATGCACTCTATGTTCATTGCCCACGGAAGGCATCTGCCGCGGTCATAAAAGGCTGTGCCAATCTTAACCGGTTTTTGAAAAGGTGGTTTGCCGATCTTTTTTTCAACTGTGAGAGGGACAATAGCGCCTGTTGGGCATACATGGCTGCATAATACACAATTATGCTCGCAATAGCCTATTTTGTTTATAAGTATCGGCGTCCATATACCCTCAAGCCCTGCCTCTAAGATGGCAGGCTGAAGTACATTCGTGGGGCATACCCTGATACACTCCCCGCATTTTATACAGCGCCGCAGAAAATCCTCTTCAGGTATAGAGCCCGGGGGGCGGATAACACTGTGCTGAGGAATTGTCTGAGAGGTTACAACGCTTCGCATCATTGGAAAGAGAAATGCGCCTGCAACCGCGCTCTCTATCAGCCTTCGCCTGTTGACATCAATCGGTGTATGAATTGAGCTTACTGCCTTGGGAAGCCCGTAATGTAGTGCTCCTTCAGGGCACTGCTCTATGCAGTTCATGCAAACATGGCATTCGCTGGCCATTAGATTGCTGTGCGGGTCGCATCCGCCCTGACAGTATTGAAGGCATTTCTGGCAATCAGTGCATTTATCAACATCACGCCATATCTTTAGAACAGACATGGCTGAAAGAATGCCGAGAAGAGCGCCGAGCGGGCAGAGCGTTCTGCACCAGAAGCGCGTCAAAAACCTGTTTGCAAAAATTATTGCAAGAAACAAAAGGGCTATAAAAATCCCTCCGTGGAATACTGGTTTGTTTAGGTACAGGCCGTCATTCCAATAATTGAGAGCAGGGTATAATGCTATGGCAGCAGAACGCGTAATTATTGCAATAGGGTCAAACAGACCGGTCTGCAGGGTGCCGAAGAGGGCTAATACAAGCAAGACAGCGAGAATATAATACTTCAGCCTGTAACTGCTGCGATAGGCATTTACCTTAAAATCCTCTGAAAGCCTCCTCTTGTTAAAAAAATGGCTTGTCCACTGATTAAGTATGCCCATGGGACATACCCATGAGCAAAAAAAGCGGCCAAAGAAAAATGTGCCAATAATTATAAAAAGAGAGAAAGCCATGCCCTTATATAAAGTCCAGCTCGTTAAAAGTGTTGAGACAGCAATCAAAGGGTCAAGCTCAAGGAATAGAGAGACCTCATATCCCCTCATATTTCTGAAGTCCGTAATGCCGACAAGAAATATAAAAAGGAAAAAGAAGAATACCGAATATATCCGTCTTATATTACGCAGTGTAAGATACTTAAGCATCTGCCTTCTCTGCCTTTTTAAACATTAATTTCAACATAGTTGAGTTTTTTCCAGTCTGAAATGCCGATGCCACGGCCTTCTGCAATCCTGATAAATGGGACATCCTCTGCCTTAAGCTCCAAAAACCTGAGGCTGTATGAGTCAAGGGCAACCTCATCAAGCCCTGCTATTATGGTATTTTCCAAAGAGACATCTGAGAGATTGCCGCCTGTAGGGCCGTTCTGCTTCAATACCCTCGTAGCATCAATAATCGTTAATGTAGGCCGAATGGCAGAGGCAAGGTCAGCAATAGAGGCATCTATCTTCTGATGCAGGCGGTTCCTCCTGCCGCCGAGAACCCCGTACCAGTTCTTCATTGCTATGGTGCACTTGCTCAAAGAATGGTGTTTGACAACCGGAATATTGATAACCTTATCAACCTGATGATAAAACCTGCTGACAGGCCAAATTTTTAATATCTCCCCTTTTAAATCAGATAGGACAAAATCATTTTCTGTTGTAAATTTTATTTTTCCGCCAGCCTTCTGAACTGCAGATTCTATGCCTGACCTTGCAAAGCTCCTGTATGGGTCGTTTATGGAAACATCTGTAACCCATATTTCAGAGGCCTTTGCCTCTTTGCAGAGATTTACAACAGCCCTGACAATCTCAGGATTGGTGTTTGCTGCCTGCTCAGGCTGCCTGTCCCACCCGACATTGGGTTTTATAAGCACCTTTTCTCCGGGGCTTATAAAGCGTGAGATGCCGCCGAGCTTGTCAAGTGCAGCTTTAGTCATCTTTTCTGCATCCTTGCCGTGTATTATTGCAAGCTTTGGATGGATGACTGAATCAGGCACACGATAGTCTTTAAAGGTATAAATCTTTTCAGCCTGCCTGCGCACAGGCTCATTGCTGTAAAAAAGGTATGCAATAAGACCAGCGCCCCCAGCAAGGCCGCAGGTTGCTGCTGTTTTTTTCAAAAACTGCCGCCTGTCCATAGCAGGCTCTTTTTTATTGTGTTTAGATGGCATAATCAATTACAAATCCCCCTCACCCTACCCTCTCCCCAAAGGGGAGAGGATTAATGAAGGGAAAACTGCCTCACCAAATCATCATCAGCAGCGCCGTAGATGCCGAACAGAGCATCGTTAGATGGCAGAAGATACCAGTCGCCCTCATAGGGGTCAATTATTTTATAAAACCTCTTGTTGTATTTTTCTACTGTTTGATACTTAATATCTGACTTCTTGAAAAAATCAAAAAATGCTGCTCCAAGCTTCTCCATCTCCTTTTCACTCCCTGTAACAAGAAATACCTGTATCCTTTTGCCATTGACCCTGTACTCCCTTTCAAGCACATTTGGCAGAAAGTCCAGCCCCCTGTATGCCTCTTTAATAAACCTTGTGCCAATGACCTCTCCAAGCGCAGGAAATCTTGAAAAGGCTGAAAAGGCATCAGACTTTTCACTGATATTCTTTTCAACAGCCTCAGCAATTTTTATCAAAGGCGCATCCTTAGTAAAACTGCTTATCTTTACATAATAGCGGCCTTTAATAAAACTTATTCCCTGAGGGCTCTTAATGCCCTTTGCGCCTATCTTGATTTCTTTGTAATCTTTTCCTGTTTCATCCGCTATTACACCAAATGCATGGATATCTTTTCCCATATCATATATTTCTGCAGTAGCATCAGGCTGAGTCTGCTCTGAACCCTTTTTTGTATATTCACCTACAGAGAGGCTGACAAAACCAGCTCCAATAAAATATTCTGCATGGCCGTTGATATATTCATAGAGATTCTCTTTATTATACCTGCGCGGCTGGCTCCCAATGCTGAAGCCCTCTATTTCACGGGGAAAGGTTATTGAAGAAGAACCTTCGCTGAGAGATTTAAAATTAATCAGGGCAGGGTCGTATTTCTGACCCTTAATGTATATTGCTGCTGCCACAGCAGGCAGAAGCAATAGAAGCAGAAGTCTGTATGTCAGCGAATTAGCCATTATACATTTATAGAGAGGTCTTTGTGCGCCTTGCGCAAAAGCTCATTCACAGGCAAGCCATAGGGACAGGCGCCTGAACAGGAATTGTCATTGCAATCAATGCATACCTTGGCATTTACCTTTAAACGGGCGTATGATTCTATCCCCCTTTTTTCCATGCCATAGTCCTTAAAATACATCTCATATCTTAATATATTGGCAATCCCAACGCCATTTTTGCAGGACGCCTCGCAATCACTGCACCCTGCCCTGCAATACTCCTTGCCATACATCTGCGCATATTTATCAAGTATCCTCTGGTCAGAAGCAGTAAATTCCTTGCCAGAGGCGCTGAGGAAGAGGTCAAAATCAGAGACTGTATTGAATGTTATAACAAGGCCGTCAACCTCAGGGTGCTTTAACACCCATTTAAAAACAGCAGGCTCAAATGCCTCTCCCTTTGCATCAAATTTTGTATCCTTAGCCCCTGCGAGCGTCTTCATTGCAATAACGCCAACGCTTCTCTTCTTGGCCTCATTTATTACCTCAGGCGCCTTTGGAAACTTCATAAAATTAAAGGCCAGCATAATTAAATCAAAACGGCCTGACATTACAGCCTCCATCATAAGAGATTCCATGTTGTCCGGACCGTGAGAGGTTGCCCCTAAGAATCTTATCTTGCCCGCCTTTTTTAATTCATCTGCAGCAGAAAACATCTCCTCATCAAAAAGCCGCTTCATCTCCTCATTTTTATCCTTGCTCATAGAGCCGACAGAATGGACAAAGCAGATATCAAGATAATCAGTCTTAAGCCTTGAAAGGCTGTTATTAACAACTTCAATATAATCCTTTTTCTTGCTTCCAAACGGAAGATGGCCTCCCTTTTCAGGTCTGCACATCTTGGATGTAAGGTAGATTTTATCCCTTTTAATCTTTGGCATTGCCTCGCCAATATGATCTTCAGCAGGGCCGTAATCAGGAGCGGTGTCAAAATAATTTATCCCCCTGTCTATTGCGCGTAGAATCATGGAGGATGAATTAAGCTTGGTTGTGCCAAAGGAGATGTCGCTCATCTTAATGCCTGTTTTACCGATCTCCTTATATCTCTTTACAATAGGTTTGTCGTTGTCTTTGGCTGCATCAGCCTGAAGGGGTGAAACTGCGAGGGTAGCTGCTGTTAGTGTTGATGTCTTTAAAAAATCGCGACGATTCATTTGTCTCTCCTTTCATTGAAAGGTTTTTAAAAAGAATCAGTCAACATCTTTACAAATATCTTCTCGGATCAACTATCTCGCCCGCAATGGCGCTTGCTGCTGCTGTTGCAGGGGAGCAGAGGAATATCTGGCCTTCTGGATTGCCCATCCGGCCTTTGAAGTTTCTGTTCTGTGTGGAAAGGCAGACCTCATTGTCTCCAAGTATGCCTGCATGAACGCCGACACATGGCCCGCAGCCAGCAGATGTTACTGCTGCGCCTGCCTCTATGAAGGTTCTAATATAACCTGCCTTGTCTGCCTGCAGAAACACATCCTTTGATGCAGGCGTAATTATAAGCCTTGTATTTGCATGCCTCTTTTTGCCCTTTAAAATCTTTGCTGCAATTTTTAAATCATCAAGCCTGCCGTTTGTGCATGTGCCAATAAAAACCTGATTTACCTTTATGCCCTTTGCCTCTTTAACATCCTTTACATTGTCAACTGTATGAGGAAATGCAATCAGCGGTGAAAGCTTGGCAGCGTCTATTTCAATAACCTGCTCATACACTGCATCTTTATCTGATTCTATCTTGCGGTATTTTTTAAGCCTGCCATTAGCCTTTAAATACGCCTTTGTCTTTTCATCTGATGCAACAACGCCTGTCTTTGCGCCTGCCTCAACAGCCATGTTGCAGAGCGTAAGTCTTTCTGAAATAGACATTGCCTTTACCGCAGGCCCTGCAAATTCCAATGCCTTGTATGTTGCGCCGTCTGCGCCTATCTTGCCGATGATGTATAAAATTACATCCTTTGCATAAACTCCCTTTTTGAATTTACCTTTTATGTTTATCTTTATAGTCTCTGGAACCCTGAACCATGTCTTGCCTAATGCAATCGCAACAGCTACATCAGTAGAACCCATGCCAGTTGCAAATGCGCCAAGACCTCCTGCTGTGCATGTATGCGAATCTGCGCCGACTAAGATATCGCCGGGATTGATATAATGCTCTGAAACAATCTGATGGCATACGCCCTCTCCAATATCAAAGAGCTTAACCCCTGTCTTTTCTGCAAAAGCGCGGAGGATTTTATGGTCATTTGAAAGCTCCTTTCGCGGGCTCGGCGATGCATGGTCTATGAATATAAATGTCCTCTCAGGGTTTGCAGCCTTTACTAAATTCATACCTTCAAGCTGTTTAACTGCCAATGGTCCTGTGCCGTCCTGCAGAAGCGCTGCATCCACCTTTGCAATGGTTAAATCACCTGCTTTAACATCTTTGCCTGAATGTTCGCTCATTATCTTTTCAACAATCGTTTTTCCCACTTGCTATTTTTGTATAACCTCCTCTTCAAAATCTGTGTCATTAACCATTTTCAACAGCTCTTCAAATTTTATATCCATTCCAAAGATGCCTACTATCTCTTCTTCAATATTTCTGATTGGCGCAGAAACAGTTATGCATAGGGCGCCTGTCATTACAGATTTATAAAAATCAGTAATATATGTCTTGCCTGTCTTTATGGGCTGGAGGAACCAGTCCCTGTTGGAAAAG
>CAKKRA010000095.1 GCA_919902475.1 Nitrospiria bacterium | reverse complement strand
AAACTTTCCGTCAGCATAGCGATAAACCCTTATTTTATTCCCATTGCTTACAACTATCTCATTCTTTCCGTCTCCATCTAAATCCCCAACAGATACCCACCTTACGCCAAATGGAATATCTGCCTTCTTCCAGAACTCCTTCTTCTTTATTACAAATGCCTTGAACTGGGGGTCATCCTCCATTGGCAAAGGACCCTTTGGCGGCACCCTGAGTATAGCAGTAAGATTGGCTATTGCGCTGTTATTGGGAAGCGTAACAAGCTCTGCTGTAAATAGCGTCTTATCCTTTGACGGTGAAGTTTTAACTACAAAAAAATTAGTTATATTAAAGGCCTTGCCAATTCTCGCTGCTATCTCTTTATTATTCTCCTTTGGATGCTCCTTTAATATCTTGTCCACATCACCGCCAGAGACTATTGTAAATCTGCCTGTCTCCTCAAGGCCGTCTGCAAACTGGTCAATGATAAATATATTTGTTTCTGAGGTAGCAGGAATAACAGCTGCCTTTATCTTGCCTGCTGTAAGCCTGACCTTGTCGCCCTCTTTTATATTATCCTTTTTCCCGCCGGCTAATATGCCTATGGATGATTCCTGCTCAACTGCCTTCAGCTCAATATATCCGATTTCGTCTTCATGCCTGCCGAGCAGCTCCTTTGTAACAGGATGAAATATCTCCTTGCCCTCTCTTGAAATAGACAAGATCATTCCGGGAAGAAGCCCTTTATTCCTGCCGATGTTTATCCTGATATTGCTGCTGCCTGCTGAGGTAACTCTGCCCTCTGTCTTTGGGAAATAGGTCTCAAAGACCTTTACAACCTCATCAAGCCTTGCCTCAATTACATCTGCTGCCTCATTTATCCCTGTAAATATCAAAAACAAAAAGACAGAAAGAAACAGAAAAAACCTTATTGCTTTTATCATCTAATCAACACACCTCTTAACAGATTATACGGCTGTCTTGCTATTTATTAACAAGGGGTTACAACCCATTTTAAATAATCCCCTATATCCCCTAATCAAAGGGGAACAATGGAGATTGTTGAAAAGTTTATAGGTTTTAGCAAAAAAAGTCAACAGCAAATGAAGAATTTGTCAAGCCAATTTAGAAATGTCCTATTTTTACCAAAATAGAAATGTCCGC
>CAKKRA010000094.1 GCA_919902475.1 Nitrospiria bacterium | reverse complement strand
CTGTCTGTAATAAAAATTCCTTGTATAGTTTCAGCACATTTGTTTGTGAAAGGTTTTTTTGAAGACGTGTCTTTACCCTGCCTTTAACAGGCGTCTTTGCAAAGATGATTAAGGCATTCATACAGTCAAAACGCATGAGCAGTGATAGCCGGCAGCCTCAAAATCAGTGTTGATTTGCTTTACTGAAGATATTGAACAGGCTGAAATCTCAGAGCCCATTGAGTTATATATAACAGGAGTCTTTTTGCCAAGGCTCTCCTTATCCACACCCTTTTCTGCCTGCAGCCACAGGGCATTCTCAATAAGCATCTTATAGGTATTGCAGTACGGGTCTGCTGCCTCAAGCCTTCCTGCACCTGTCTTTACCTCTTCATTAAAATAGCCGTAGCAAAAGCATCCTCCGCCGCATATAAAGCGAAGGTAACATTCGCGGCATTTTTCAATATCATTCAGACTGCTTTGCCTTATCCTTTTTGTTAAAGGCGTGTCAAGCCATAAATCTGCCATAGAATAATCCCTTACATTTCCTGCGCTGAATCTTTTGTCTCCAGCAATCGCAGCGCATGGATACACCTCTCCGTCTGAATCCACACACAGCATCTCATAACAACAGTTGCATAGGTCAGTCTTCCTGCCCTTTTTATTAGAAACACGCGCCTTAAATGATTCAGCATTATCAATAATAACACCTGTCTCTTTTGATGCCTCAATCAAATGCTGCATCGTTTCTGATAATTCATCAGAGTCAATATAAAGCTCATCTTTGAACCTCTGCATCCTGCCTTTAGGATGAAGGTACAATATATGATGCGCCTTTATACCAAGTGAAGCAATAAATCTGTGGGTATTAACTGCGCTATCCATGTTCAGACGTGTAATGGTTGTTGTAATGGTTGGAACAATCCCTGCTTCAATCAGATTCTTTATCCCATTTACAGCAAGCTCAAAACTGCCTTCACCTCTGATAGAGTCATGTATCTTTGCATCTGAGCCTTCAAGGCTTATCTGAAGAAAGAGCTTCTTTTTATCAATTGACGCTAATTTCTCTGTCTTCTCTTTTGTAAGGAGTGTTCCGTTTGTAAGTATAACAAGCTCCCTGTCCTTTGTTATATAGTTAATTAGCGCAAGGATGTCGTGCCTTAAAAACGGCTCGCCGCCTGTAAAATAGAACCGCCTCACGCCGAGAGACTTTGCCTCATCTACAATCCTCATTATGTCTGCTGCGCTTAGACTGTCTTTGTTGCTATCCTCTCCTGCTGAAACAAGGCAGTGCTTGCACCTCAGATTGCAGGAGTTATTTGTGTATATCCAGAGCTCAGAGAGCCTCTTTGTCTCTATTACCATTGCCCTGCCAGGATAGCCCGCTTTATGCGCATTATCAAGGAACCCTTCTTTTTTAAGGCGTGAGATAAAACTGTCCAATTGAGGGTTGTTGTCCTCATTGATTCCACTCCGAATGATCTCTGCGCCTGCCTTATTGCAGCTTATCCAGTTTGGCCCTGCAGGGTCAATAAAGATGTGCAGTAACCCTTTTTTTAATTCAATTAAATCTGACTCAATTTTCATATTTTTTGCTCTTGACTTTAATTGCTAAATTTCATACACTATATCACACTTTGGCGCGGGGTGGAGCAGCTTGGTAGCTCGTCGGGCTCATAACCCGAAGGTCGTCGGTTCAAATCCGGCCCCCGCTACCAATATTATTCAGTATTGACGCGATCTCCTCTATCAGCGCTTCAATTTCAAACGGCTTTGAAATAAACTTAACTGCCCCAAGCCTTTGACTCTTTAGCTTATCCTTCAGCAAATCAATTGCAGTAAGAAAGATTACAGGGATGTCTTTTGTTTTTGCATCCTTCTTTAATTTCTTACATGCCTCATAGCCGTCCATATTTGGCATTGCAGCATCAAGGATAATCAGATCAACCTTTTCCTTATCAGCAACAGCTACTGCCTCTGCGCCGTCTGCGGCAGTAATAACCTTGTAGCCTTTGTCTTCCAGAGCGAATTTTATTATTAATCTGATATCCTCTTCATCATCTGCAACAAGGATCTTTTGCATTATTAACCTGTCCTATGGGTTTTAAAATGTTTCTGTTTCTGCTGAAAATCTCCTATCCTTAATATAGACACTGCCTTCAATCCTCTTTGCAGCCTTTTTAATCTCTGCTGCAATATCGCTAATCTGCGCAAAATGCTTAATCCGCCTCTGGTCATTACTGGTGACAACTGCAATAGAGATCGTCATAATAGGAAATCTTTCAATCTGGCTGCGCCTGTTTTCTAATTCAATATATCCCCTGTTCCTGTCTTCCTTATTGTAATAAAGGGGGATGATCTTATTAAACGAGTCTATTATCTTGCTGCAGGCAATATCATCCTTATCAGGCGTTGTGATTATAATAAAATCATCGCCGCCGATATGGCCTATAAAATCAAGGTCATTGCCATATTCCCTTACCACATCAGCAATTACCTTTGCTGTCTGCTTTATTACTGCATCCCCTTTTAAAAATCCATAATTATCATTATACGCCTTAAAGTTGTCAAGGTCTATATAGCATACTGAAAAGGGGTTTCCATTCCTGATCTTTGCATTAATCTCCCTCTCAATAGCGATGTTTCCCGGAAGCCTCGTTGTGGGGCTTGCGCTATGCTCTTCCTCTCTCCTCTGGATGAGCATCCTTATCCTTGCCTCAAGTTCAAGGGATGAATAAGGCTTTGTTATATAGTCGCTTGCGCCGAGGTTCAGACCCCTTGCCTTTTCCTTTGCATCCTTTATACCTGATAATAATATTATCGGAATATGGCTTGTGCTGATATTATTCTTGAGCTTTTCTAATGTCTGGAAGCCGTCCATGCCAGGAAGATTTATATCCAGAAGTATAAGATGCGGCTGTTCTATCTCAGCCTTGCGAAGGGCATCCTCGCCTGTGCAGGCAATAATAGTCCTGTAGCCAAATTCAAGCAGCATGGACGAAAGGAGAGAGGCAATACTCTGCTCGTCATCCACAATTAGAATTTTTTCTTTGCCGTCCGCCCTTCGCAGAGACCTGAACATCGCCTCATTTACATAATTTGCAAAGGTCTCTTGGTCAAGGGGCCTTTTGGCTATAGTTACTGACATACCTTCATTCAATCTTAAACCTTCGCCGCTGTGCTGGCTGAAGATTATAATGGGCATCTCCTTTGTCTCAGGGTCTTCTCTTAGAACCTTTACAATGGACACATCATTAATCTCAGGCATTGACAGGTCAATAATAATTATATTAGGCCTGTGCTTTCTCGCCAGGTCAATTGCATCCTCATTGTTTGCGCCCTTAAGGATATCATACCCCATCTTTTCCAATGCCTCGCTGTACATCTTAAATACAACGGGGCTGTCATTTATAATTAGCACCCTGTGCTTCTCATCTATGCCAATTGATATTTTCTCATCATTAAGAGGCAGCATTGGAACAGCCATGATTCTATTGCCTTCCTGATAAGAATCAATTTTAAAGATGGGTATTGAAAAATAAAAGATGCATCCGCTCTTTTCAGCCTCTGCCCATATCTTCCCGTCGTGAGATTCCACTAAAAGCCTCGCAAGGGGGAGCTTTAAAACCTTTCCGTCACTGTCAGGCTTATTTCCCTCAACATCAAAATTCTTTATCTTGTCATACTTGTCAAAAAGGCTGCTCAGTCTCTTTTCAGATATCCCTTTACATTGGTTATATATACCCACTTCTATGAAACCCCTTTTTGTGTCAGGATTATATGTTTTAAGCTCTATATCAGACTTTGATATGCCGTCCTTTACGTCAATGCTTATTCTTATCCTTTCTCCCCTGGATGTATACCTTACCGCATTGGTCAGAAGGATTGCAACTGCCTCCTCAATCTTTTCCGCGTCCATCTTGACCATCACATCTGAATCAGGGGTAAATATCTTTTCAATCAATACGCCCTTCTCTTTTATCCTCTTATCAAGCTGGAAAATCTGATTTTCAACAATAGAGATCAAATCCGCCCTTGCGAGATTCAGCGAAACCCTCTGATATTCATGCTTTGCTATCCTGACGACATCATTTATTAAGTTGTTCAGCCTTTTGCAGTTTTTGGTGATGATGCTGCTGAACTCTTCATGCTTTTTATTCGGCCTTCCGCCAACCCCTTTTAGAATCAGCTCTGCAGCGCCGTGGATTGCGGTAATAGGCGTTCTTAAGGCATGAGATACATCTGTTATAAAATTTGTCTTCTTCTCATCAATAAGAGCATCATCTGTAATATCGCTCAAGGATATCAGTGTGCCTATAATCTCCCCTGAATCATCATTCAGGCGTGAAAATACAGCCTTGATCTTTTTATCTTTAAATGTAGTCTTTAATATTACCTGCTTTAAACTATTGTCTTCCTTTAATTTATTAATGCCGTTCTTAAAAAACCTTTTTTTATCCTGCGGGAGGTATTTATAAATATCCATTCCAGTCCCGTTGAGGTTCTTGGCGAGGATCTTTATTGCGCTTCGGTTAATAAACGAAATTCTGCCTTCAAGGTCAATTGCAATAATGCCGCCATTAAAATTGTCCATTATTAATTGAGGCGGGATATTTTTTAAAATGTTTGTGTTCTTTTTTTGTGCAGCCTTCATCTTTTACCCCGTTAGAATACCCGCCATTATGGCAAAGATGCTATACTGAATTTTATCCCTTTTAGAAAGAGTGAGATTAAAGCTCATCCTTTCTAACGGGGTTTACTCATACAGATAGCAGGCAACAAAATGCCCTTTATCAGTTTCCCTAAACTCAGGCTCTCTTTCCTGGCAAATCTTCATCCTTTTTGGGCATCTGCTGTAAAAACGGCAGCCTCTGGGCAGGTCTATGGGACTTGGTATATCGCCTTCTAAACTGATTCTCTTTTTCTTTCCCTTTACATCAGCAGTTAGGATTGCTGATAAAAGCGCCTCTGTATAAGGGTGCTGCGGCCTCTTATATAACTCATTAGCATCAGCCATCTCTACAATCTTTCCAAGGTACATAACAGCAACCCTGTCTGAAAAGTGTCTTACAATATTCAAATCATGCGCAATAAAGAAAAAAGACAACTGAAATTCCTCCTGAAGGTCTTCAAGCAGATTTATTATCTGCGCCTGGATAGAAACATCAAGCGCTGATATCGGTTCGTCTGCAACAATCAGGACCGGATTCAAAATCAATGCGCGGGCAATGCCTATCCTCTGCCTCTGTCCTCCGCTGAACTCGTGGGGATATTTTCCCGTGCTTTCTTTTTCAAGCCCGACCTTTTCCAAGATAGAGCTTATCCTCTCTTTTCTTTCTGCCTTATTGCCAATCCCGTGAATTATAAGCGGCTCCTCTAATATGCTCCCGACTGTCATCCTCGGATTCAGAGAGGCATAGGGGTCCTGAAAGATGATCTGCATCCTTTGCCTGTAAGCTCTTAATTCATGCTGCGTAATAGAGGTGATATTATTATTTTCAAATTCAATCCTGCCGCTGGTTGGCTCAAGAAGGCGGAGTATGCACCTGCCTGTTGTGGACTTGCCGCATCCGCTTTCGCCAACAAGGCTTAATACCGAGCCTTTTTCTATTTTAAGGTCAACCCCGTCAACTGCATGCACAGCCTTTGGCTTTTTGAACAGGCCTGCAGGGATATAAAAGTGTTTTTTTAAGCCTTGAACATCTAATATAAAGGACTCTGCCTTGCTTTTAGTTTCTGCTGTCATAGCCCCTCAGTAACAGTTTAACCATCTTAAGGAAATGGTTAAACTTCAATGCAAAATGCAAATTTTAAATTAAAAAATGAGAAATTAGTGAAAATTAATATCTCTATTTTACAATTTGCGCTTTGCATTTTACAATTTGCAATGATATTTAACCGTTACCCTTAACGGCTAAATAGTTAGCCCTCTCTCTGACCCAGCACCTTGCCAAATGACCCTTTGCTGTCTCTTTTAACAAAGGCTCTTCCTTTTTGCATCTGTCTATTGCAATCCCGCACCTGCCGTAAAATTTACACCCCTCTGGAAGGTCAAGGAGCCTCGGCACAACACCTGGTATTGCCTTGAGCCTCTCCCTCTTTTTTTTATCAAACCTTGGAATGGAATTCAATAAACCTTCTGTATATGGATGAGTAGGCGCAGCAAAAAGGCCCTCTGTGCTTGTATATTCTACGATCCTTCCAGCATACATTACAGCAACATCATTAGCAGCCTCTGCTATTACACCGAGGTCATGCGTAATAAGTATCATTGACATGCCCATCTTTTCCATCAACTGCTTTAACAAGTCAAGGACCTGCGCCTGAACTGTTACATCAAGCGCTGTTGTAGGTTCGTCAGCAATTACAATAGACGGGCTGCAGGATATTGCCATTGCAATCATAACCCTCTGCCTCATCCCGCCGCTTAATTGATGGGGATAATCTTTGATTCTGTCGCGGGCTGAAGGTATATTTACAAGGCTTAAAAGTTCCGCTGCCTTATCCATTGCCTCTCTCCTGTTCATGCCTTTATGAGCCCTGAGCGCCTCCGCAATCTGCTCGCCGACAGTAAAAACAGGATTGAGCGCTGTCATCGGCTCCTGAAATATCATTGATATCTTTGCGCCGCGGATAGCGCGCATCTCTGACTCTTTCAGCTTCAGGATATCCTTTCCTTCATAGAGAATCTCGCCTGAAACAATCTTGCCAGGCGGCTGAGGCACGAGATTTAATATAGACATAGCTGTCATGCTCTTGCCGCATCCTGATTCTCCGACAATGCCGAGGATGCTGCCCCTTTTTACGCTGAGGTTTATGCCGTCTACTGCCTTTACAATACCGTCAGTTGTATAAAAATATGTTTTTAAATCCTTTATTTCAAGAACATTTTCATTCATCAGTGCCCTAACAAAAAAAATATCCGCTATAAGCGGATAAAAAGAATTAATTGTAAATCCATTATATTATCTCTTTTTTTATCATATTCATATACGCCTGCGCATCTTTGTTTTTTGGGTCAATCTTAATAGCGCCGTCCCATTCATCAACAGCAAGGTCAATGAAGCCCTTCATATAATATGTAATGCCCAGATGTAT
>CAKKRA010000093.1 GCA_919902475.1 Nitrospiria bacterium | reverse complement strand
AAATCATATCTACACTGTTTTCTCTTGCCTGATTTAATATCTCAATGCAGTCGCCCTTGAGTAGCTTTATTGAATGTTCCGGATTATCATAATAAACGAAAAAAGGAGGTGTTTTGCCATAAGAGACTGTTTGTTCAGAAACATAAAAGGCAATCGGTTCTTCTGCAAAAGTATAGCTCTGAACCTTTTTTGTCTTAGTTTTGGTTTTTGGATTGTTACTTATTTTTATTGTCATTAATCCCTTTGACTAAGTCAGATTTTTATGCTCCCTATATTTTAAAGAAATGCTAATAGAGTCAAGCATTCCTTTTTGTCTCTCTTGCTTCTTGAAACTTTCCCTTTTTTCTGTTAATCTTATAACTATAAAACAACTTCAGAGGGGGTAAAGGTTATGGGCAAGAGAGGTTATAGATTGGACGATGGGCAGATAGAGGTTGTGGACGACATAGTTGCTGAGATATTAAAGAAAAAGAGCCCTGCTGAAAGATTAAAGATAGGTCTTGGCATGTGGCATTCAGCGCGTGTTCAGCTTTTATCTAATATCAAGTCCTTACATCCTGCATGGGACAAAGAAAAGATACAAAGGGAGGCTGCAAGGAGACTCTCCCATGGAGCAGTCTGAACTTTTAAATCATCTGATTCGCTGCTTTGAATCCCTCGGCATCCCTTATCTTCTAACCGGCTCCATAGCCTCAATGGCCTATGGCGAGCCGCGCTTTACCAATGATATAGATATTGTGGCTGATATCAAGATGGAGCATATTAAAGGATTAAAAAACTGCTTTCCAGAACATGCGTTTTATTTAAGTAAAGATGCTATAAAAGAGGCTGTTAATAGGCATCATCAATTCAATATTATTCATCCTGCTACTGGATTAAAGATAGATATAATTATTCGCAAGCAGGATGCCTTTGATGACAGCCGCTTTAAAAGGATAAAAAGATTAATTACAACAGAAAATATAGAGGCTAACTTTGCAGCGCCCGAAGATGTAATTATAAAGAAAATGGCGTTTTACAAAGAAGGGGGCTCTGAGAAACACCTGCGGGATATTACAGGTATGCTAAAAATTTCTGGCGATATTATAGACTATGATTATATTAGCAAGTGGGCAGAAAAACTTGGTATAAAAGATATATGGGATGCTGTGTTAAAAAGGATAAAACATTAGAAACAAATATACATATTAGTTTATAGCAAACCTTTTTTTCTGATTATCCTGGCATGAAGCGCCTTATTTTAAAAACTTCTCCACTTCCCCTGCCGACACGGGTTTGCTGTAATAAAACCCCTGAGCAAGGTCGCATCTTAAGAGGCGCAGTATCTTCCACTGCTCCTCTGTCTCAACACCCTCTGCAATTGTCCTGAGGTTCATGGTGTGCGCCATGCCTATAATGGCTGTTACAATAGACGCAGTATCAGGGTCATTTGCTATCTCCCGAATAAAGGATATGTCTATTTTTAAATTGTCTACTGGCAGCTTTTTAAGATGGCTCAAGGATGAATACCCTGTGCCAAAGTCATCAATGGATATGGAAAACCCTGCGCCCTTTAATTTATTAAGAACATTCCTTGTAAACTCCGTGTCCTGCATCAAGGCGCTCTCTGTTATCTCCAAGGTGATCAATCCTGGCTCTATGCCGCTCCCTTTCAGCGTCTCAGTTATCATCTCTGCCAGATCCCTCTGCTTAAACTGGACCAATGAAAGATTCACAGAAACAGGAACTGCCTTGTATCCTTTATCTACCCATTCCTTTACCTGCCTGCAGGATTCCCTTAACACCCATGCGCCTACATCCATGATCATCTTTGTCTCTTCAAGCACAGGGATGAACCTTGACGGCGGGACTGAACCGAGCTCTTTACTATTCCATCTTATGAGCGCCTCCATGCCGACTGTTTTTTTGGTATTTATATCCCAGTAAGGCTGATAGTGCACCTGAAACTCATTTTCCTTCATAGCCTTGAAAAGAAGCCTCTCCATCTGTGCCAGCTCAGACACCCTCTTGTTCATCTCAAGCGTATAAAACTGGATTGTGTTTCCGCCAAGCTTCTTTGCCTTATTGAGCCCGATATTCGCATTCTTTATCAGCTCATCAGCGCTCTTTCCATCATTTGGATAAAATGAAACACCAGCGCTTAGCTCCACCATTATCTCTTCGTCCTTGAATCTTATGGGCTCTAAAAAATCCTTCTTTATCTTTTCAAATATGCGTGCTGTATCCTCAGAGCGTCTTATATCAACAAATACAATACCAAACTCATCGCCTCCGAGGCACGCAATCATATCGCCCTTTCTAAGTGCGCCTGAAATCCTCTCTGCGGCTATCTTTAATATATGGTCGCCAAAGGCAGGGCCGAATGTATCATTTATATATTTAAACCTGTCAATATTTATTACAGCAACAGCAAAGAGCTTC
>CAKKRA010000092.1 GCA_919902475.1 Nitrospiria bacterium | reverse complement strand
GTATAACTTGCGGACAGGATATTTTGGATTACTTGCGGGCCGGTGCAAAAGCTGTGCAAGTAGCAACATCATATTTAGTTGAAGGGCCAAGAGTTTTTGACCGTCTTTTAACCGAGTATGCAGAACTTGTTTAAGCGTTTTGCAAAAAACAAAAATAATTAACCGTATGGGTTTTGGAATTATCACCAAGGCCCATTTTTTATTACCCCCGCATTAGCTCATTAATAAGTGTGACCGAAATCAATAATGTGTTTGAGATAAGATTTGTTTAAGAAGTTGATCTATTTTAGACCGTAACACTAACGGATTAAGTGTAGCATATTTGGCTGTTAGTTGAACTTTAACAGTACTAGTGATATCAGGGTGGACCAGAACCCTCTGATAAGCAGTTTGAGCTGTGTCATAAACTCTTTGGTATTTAGAACCCACTCGTGCTTTAGTCAAACATTTCAAGGAAGGTAAGAAGAAGTTAATGTAATCCTCTAAATAATCATAAAGTTCATTCATTAATTTCACGCGGGCCAGTTGATCAATTTTAGTATAACCCAAAAACTGTCGTACATTCACATAATTCTTTTGTTCAATTCGAGCATGGTCATTTTTATGATAAGGTCTTATCCTAGTTAAAGTTATTTGGTTATCATCGCACCAACCTTTGAGTAACCAATTAATAAATTCGCTACCTGAATCAGGATCAAGCCCCAACAAAGGGAATGGTAATCGAGTTTTAATTCTCTCAATACTTTGCTTAGTTGATAGTTGTCCTTTATTCCACTGCGCACTCAAACAAGTCCAGATAGTAGCTACATCAGTGTATTGTACAGTATAAGCATAATCACCTATTAAAGACGACCCACAATGCGCGACAGTATCCACTTCACCTAAGCCCGGACTAGGATTAACCCATGGCCCACGTCTAATGGGAATAATTTCTTTTAAGTTTGAGGGTTTGGTAGAACTAATACCTTGGTGACCATATTTAATTCGATGAAATTTGTTGATTCGTCGTTTAATAGTAGCCAGACTCATGGTGAGTAATAACTGGGTGGTTGATTCATCGTGTGGCCAACTAGCACAGCCTCGTAATATTTTAACATACTCGCCTAATTGAGGACGCAATCGTTCTGCACATATTTCGTTAAATAATTCCCAAACTTCCTTAAGTGCCACTGTGACATTTGGTCCATAAAGAGTTGATCGACCACGACAACTAATCCGACTTGGTTCAGCTAGTTGTAACTGTTTCAGGCGACGAATCACTGACTTGCGATTAGAACCTGTCACACCCGTGATTTGATCTAAAATTTTCCCCTTATCAACCTTATTTGCTTTTAGATAGGCACTTAATTTATCCTTAATAATCTCGTGTTTAGTAGTCATAGTCATAGGTGACTACGGTAACACTATTTATGAGCTAACCGCTAGTACTACGGTTGCAGTTTCAATGAGCTAAAGCGAGCCCTTGACACAAGATGGCATTTAGGGTTAAGATGAAATGAAAATAAAACTTTAATTTCTTAAATAAATAAACCACATTAACATTTCTATAACAATATAAAGGAAAAAGCCATGAAAAATTTGGCTCTATTTATTATGATGACTTTTTTGCTGACTTTAAATCTGTCGGCACAATGGTCTCAAGAATCAACACAAACTATACTTACAGGAGTCAATTTCTCTGACTCTCTGCACGGTGTAGTAATTGGCGATAGTAATATTATCGTTACCAATGACGCAAGTAATTGGTACGATGTATCACCCAATCCACACATCAAAACCAACGCCACAACCAGAAAGGGCACCAGCGAGGTTTGGGCAGTTGGAAACGGTATTGT
>CAKKRA010000091.1 GCA_919902475.1 Nitrospiria bacterium | reverse complement strand
CAAATGTGCCGACAGCGCCTGATATCTTGCCGAAGCTGATTACATCCTTTGCCCTTTTCATCCTTTCATAATTTCTCTTTGTCTCTTCATACCACAGCGCAAGTTTAAAACCAAAGGTGATCGGCTCTGCATGGATGCCGTGGGTCCTTCCAATCATTACTGTGCCTTTGTGCTCAAATGCCCTCTTTTTCAGAACAGACAGCAGTTTTTCTAAATCATTCAGGATAATGTCCGCTGCCTCTTTCATCAGAATAGCAAGCGATGTATCAAGGACATCTGATGATGTCAGCCCTATATGGAGAAACCGCGAATCCTCGCCGACCTCTTCAGCAACAGCGCTCAGAAAAGATATTACATCATGCTTTGTTGTCTTTTCTATCTCATTTATCCTGTCAATATTGAAGCCCGCCTTTTTCTTTATATTGGCAATCGCCTTTTTGGGAACCTTGCCAAGTTCAGCAAGCGCCTCAGCAGCAAGCACTTCAACAGAGAGCCACTTGTCAAATTTATTCCTCTGCTCCCATATATTTTTCATTCCTGATAGGGTGTATCTGTCAATCATTTTTTATAATCCTTCCTCCAGCCTGTGTATCAGATAGGCAGGCAGCCGCTCATCCCTCATCTTTGCCTGCACCTTTTTTATGTCATAAGAAAGCCTTTTGATCCTCACGCTCTTTTCATCGGTATCATATATTGCATAGGCTGAATCCGGGTTGCCGTCCCTTGGCTGGCCGACGCTTCCAATATTTATGATATATCTTGCATCTGCCGTAATAGCAACGGACTCCCCTCTTTCAACATAGCACCGCTTGTCATTTCCAAGCGCGATTATCACTGGCTGATGAGAATGGCCGATAAAACATATCTGCTGCTTGAAAAAATTAAAGTTTTCAAGCGCATCAAAAAGGGTTGTTATATAATTCCATTCGTGAGGCTTATTTGGTGTTGCATGGACTAATGTCATATTCTCTATCTCTGGAGTTACAAGGGGCATCCTCTTTAAATACTCTGCATTTTCTGCTTTTAATTTCATTTCAGTCCATTCTATTGCAGCCTTTGCATATTTATTGAAATATGAAATATCCGTATAACCTATTACAGCATAATCATGATTCCCTGCAACAACAATGTCTGTGAGTTCCCTTAGCCGTTCAATGCACTCATTCGGATTAGGACCGTAGCCGACTACATCACCCAGAAAAAATATCTTATCTGCGCCTTCTTTCTGCAAATCCTTTTCTACTGCATCAAAGGCCTCTAAATTGCTGTGAATATCTGAGATAATGGCGTAGCGCACTTTTTATGAGTCCAGAATCCCTTTTAGTTTTATGCCAAGCCCGGTATCTCCCTCCTTATCTTTCACAAAGAAATTTACATCTATATCATCAAATTTTTTAAATTCAGAAAGCATTAATTTGAGAACAGCAGAAGCTTCAAGACTTGAATAACCTGAGCCAAAAATCTCTGTGGTAAAGCTTTTTATATTAATGCCATCCAATTTCTGGGCAAGCAGCTTTGTTGTATTTATTACAGCAGTAGAATCAAATTTTTCTCTATTACCCATACCTAATAAAAGGACATTTCTTGTTTTTAACCTATTTGAGCATAAAAGAAGTGAATCCCCGATCTGACCATTTAATTTTCCGTCTAAAATCAATCTTGAAATTTCTCCGTTAAATAACCAGTCAATCTCGCCTGCCAGCCCCTTTAATGGCCTGACATCAGAAAAGAAGCCAGCTACGATTACTTTATCTTCTATTTTGGTTATCCTATCTGTAATTATCTTTGTTTTCATTCCTTTTAAGCATCCTTCTAAGTATGTCGTTCCTGCATAGCCTGCCCCTGAATGTTTTTATCAGGGGTATTTAGCAGGAAGCCAGTCTTTTTTAGATTCCCGCTCAAAAACTCTGCGGGAATGACCTTTAACCAGATGCCTCCTTATTCAGCTTGCACTCCTCTTTATATATGCTGTCTAAAATCCCGTTTACAAACTGGCCTGATTCTTCGCTGCCGTATTTTCTTGCAATATCTATTGCCTCATTTATAGTAACCTTTGGAGGAATATCCGGAAAATAGAGCATTTCGCATATTGCAAATCTTAAGACATTTCTGTCAACAACTGCCATTCGCTTTAATGTCCATCCTTTTGTCTTCTTTTTTATAATAGCATCAATCTCAGGCATATGCTCAATTACCTTGTTCTTCAGGTTAATTGCAAATTCTTTTATATCCTCCTCAATCTCTTTGTCCTTTAAAAACTCATCGGTGTTACATTCACCCTTTGTCAGGTCATATTGAAAGAGAATTTGAAGCGCGAGTTCCCGTGCCTTTCTTCTGTGTCCCATTTACTCCTCAATCACTATTTCTGGGCCATATTGTTAAAGAGGTTTGCCATCTCAATAGCGCCCATTGCAGCCTCCCAGCCTTTGTTGCCGGCTTTTGTGCCAGCCCGCTCTATAGCCTGCTCAATTGTATCCGTTGTTAATACACCGAAAGAAACAGGCACGCCGCTCTCCAAAGAAACAGCAGCAATGCCCTTTGTAACCTCTGCGCTGATGTAATCAAAATGCGGCGTATCACCCTTGATTACAGCGCCGAGGCTGATTATAGCATTATACTTTCCGCTGTCAGCCATCTTTTTGGCTATCAATGGAATCTCAAAAGAACCAGGCACCTTTACAATCTCAATGTCGTCTGTTTTTGCGCCGCTCCTGTTTAGAGCATCCAATGCGCCCTCCAGAAGCCTGTTTGTAATAAAATCATTAAACCTTGCTGCTATAATTCCAAACTTCAATCCCTTTGCTGATAAGTTACCTTCTATGATCTTCGGCATCTCCCTCTCCTCCGCCCCCTCACCCTAACCCTCTCCCCAGTGGGGAGAGGGGATCCTATATTTCCTCTCCCCTTTGGGGAGAGGAATAAGGTGAGGGGGTTATATTAATTATACATTTTCCAACAAGTGCCCCAATTTCTGCTTCTTTGTCTGCAGATACCTGACATTCCTGTCATGAGGCAGAATCTCAATAGACACCCTTTCAACAACCTTTAGGCCATATCCCTCTAATGCAACAATCTTTCTCGGATTATTTGTCATTAATTTTATCTTTCTAAGTCCTAAATCAACAAGTATCTGCGCGCCAATCCCATAGTCACGGAGGTCAGCCTTAAAACCGAGCTTAAGATTCGCCTCAACTGTATCCAGACCCTTATCTTGTAACTCATATGCCTTCAGCTTATTCACAAGGCCGATACCCCTCCCCTCCTGATGCATGTAGAGTATTACGCCTTTTCCCTCTGATTCTATTACCTCCATTGCCTTATGGAGCTGTTCGCCGCAGTCGCATCTCTTTGAACCAAAGACATCGCCTGTAAGACATTCTGAATGAACCCTTACTAATACCTCGTCATCCTCTTTTATATCGCCCTTTACTAATGCAAGGTGGGTATCATTATCAATCTCGCTTTGATATAAGATTGCCTTAAACTCGCCGCCAAACATTGTCGGCAGAGTTGTAGTTGCCGCCCTCTTTACAAAGGACTCCCTTCTTATCCTGTATTCAATCAAATCCTTAATGGTAACAATCTTTAACTTATGGAGCTTGGCAAATTCCATTAATTGCGGCACCCTTGACATTGTCCCGTCATCATTCATTATTTCGCATATTACACCAGCAGGATATAACCCAGATAATCTTGCCAAATCAACTGAGCCCTCTGTCTGGCCTGCCCTGTGAAGGACACCGCCCTTTTTAGCAATTATTGGAAATATATGTCCTGGCCTTGCTAAATCACCGGGCTTTGTCTTTGGGTCAGTTGCAGCCAATATTGTAACTGACCTGTCAGAGGCAGAGATGCCTGTTGTAGTTCCTGTCATTGCATCAACAGATACTGTAAAGGCTGTGCCAAATTGCGCAGTATTTTCTGATGCCATTGGTTTTAGATCCAGCTCCTCTGCCCTTTCATGGGTTATGGTAAGGCATATAAGTCCGCGGCCGTATTTTGCCATGAAATTAATGGCTTCCGGGGTTATTTTTGATGCAGCCATAGTTAAGTCACCTTCATTCTCCCTGTCCTCATCATCTATAAGGATAATCATTTTACCCTTTTTTATATCAGAAATGGCCTCTTCAATTGCATTAAACTTAAACAAGATTTACCTCCTCTACTTAGAAATATTCTAATAATAATAATCTCTTATAATAATAGACAAAAAGGGGCTATTTGTCAAATAAAAGACTTAATGATTTTCTTAAGAATTTAGCATGACAGGTGTTGATAGGACTATGAACTTCCCTTTATAACCTCTTTTACAATATTTCTAAGTTCATTAAGCTTAAATGGCTTGATAAGATAGGGATTATTTGTATTCTCCAAGAATGCCTTTGTCTCAACATTTAGCATATCACCGGTAACAAATATAATCCTCTTTGCAACCTTTGGATATCTTTCATTAACTATTTTATAGAACTCTGCGCCGCTTAAAGAGGGCATCTTCATATCACTAATCACAACATCATAATCTTTTTCCTGCAATAAAGATAGCGCCTCCTTCCCATTACCGGCAGTATCAACTTTATAACCTTCTGTAGTTAAGAATTCAACACACAGCTCAAGTATAATCGGCTCGTCATCAAGAACTAATATAAGGGGTGTTTGATTAGTCATAATTTATTTTCTCCGTAGGGGTTTAATATATTAAACCCCTACATTATTTTAGCCTTTGTAGGCACGAATTTATTCGTGCAAAATAGCACGGTTTAAACCGTGCCTACAGGCAATTTAATATAAAAAGCGGCCCCTTCCCCAACCTTGCTTTCTGCATATATTCTTCCATTATGCTCTTTAATTATACCATAAGATATGGAAAGTCCAAGCCCTGTTCCCTTTCCAGCCTCTTTTGTTGTAAAAAAGGGGTTAAAAATCTTGGATATATGCTGTGGCTCTATGCCATTACCATTATCCTTTATTAATATCTCTACCATATTATCATCACCCTTTATTCTCGTCTCAATTACAATCTCCTTCCTGTCCTTATTGGCCTCCAATAATGCCATCTGGGCATTAGTCAATATATTTAAGACCACCTGCTGCAACTGCAGAAAGTTGCCATTTATCTTTGGCAATGAATCTGAAAGCCTTTTGACCACGTCTATATTATTAACCTTAAACTCGTGCTCTTTCAAATCTAATGTATCCAGTATAATCTTATTGACCTCAACTGGCATCATCTCCTGTTTATTTGCCCTGACAAAGGATAGGAGGTTCTGGATAATCTTTTGCGCCCTCTGCTCCTCCTTAAACATCTTTGCAAAGATATCCTTTTTCTTTTCATCTATTTCCCTCTGATAGAGCAGCTCTGTAAAGCCCATTATCCCTGTCAGAGGATTATTAAGCTCATGCGCAACGCCAGAGGCAAGCTCTCCAACTGCTGCAAGCTTTTCAGTGTGCAGTAATTGCGCCTGCAGATTTTTATATTCAGTAATATCCTTTGCAACAAGGACAGCGCCAATGAATTCATTATTCTCGTCCAATAAAGGCGATACAGTAACCATTAAGTTGCCGCCTGTATTAGAGTCGTACACCTCTTCCTGAAACACATCTTTAGTCTCCATGGTCTTTACATAGGAGCATATCCCCCAGCTCATATCCTGTTTTGGGAAAATCTCTGAACACTCCCTGCCAATCAGCTTCTCAGCCGTAGTATTAAACCTCTGTGCAAATGACCTGTTTGCCCTTACAATCCTGTAGTCGCTGTCATAAATCACTATCAGGTCAGTAATAGAATTAAATGTATTATCCCACTCTTTGTTCTTTTTCTTAATCTCATCCTCCCGCTCCTTTATTGATGCAGCCATATTATTAAAGGACATTGTAAGCTTGCCTATCTCATCGTCTGTTGATACAGGCAGGCATACACCAAGACTGCCACTTGCAAAAAGCTCTGTGCCTTCTTTTAATCTTGCAATAGGCTTTACAATCCTGTGCGCAATATAATAGCCGCTAATTGAAAATATTACAATCAGTATGCACCCAAAAATAAACTGTGACCACAATGCAGTATATAAAGGCGTATAGGTTTCTGCCGGGTCCTGGCTTACAAATATATACCACTCCTGTTTTTTGAGCCTGTATAAATCAGGCGATAATCTTATAATAGCAAACCCGATAATCGCATCATCAGCCCCATGCGTATTATTTCCTATCTCCCATCCTTTTTGTTTAGAAATAACATCATTCATTATTGAGGCATCAACACTATGAGCATCCTTGTCCCCTTCTTTAAACTCTAAAGGACAAACAGCAACTATGCCCTTTTGTGTTATCAGCATTGTATGGCCAGATTGGCCAATCCAAGTATTAATAATAGCCTTATTCAGCCATTCACCGCTTAGTGTAGCCATTATTACACCAATAACCTCTACCCTCCTCCAGTCAACAATTGGAACAGCAATATCTACAAGATACTCTATTGAACCTGTTGAAGTATAAGAACCATCAATAGTATAGAAATCACTTATATGCGCTATGCCGTTATATGCTGTCATCCACCACCATTCCTTATCTTTATAACCTTTATTATCATTTTTATCAGTGGATGCAATTATCCTTCCATTTTTATCAGTCATTATTATTCTTTTATACTCGTCCTTATTATTTGTATGAAATTGATTTAATATAATTAATAAATCTGGTGATGCCCCTTTTTCTTTATTTTCATTTATTGTATTAATATCGTCAATTAATTTGGAATTGCTGGATAGGTTTTGTAATCTTTGGAACTCACGCTCAATAAAAAATGACGTCTTATCAGCGGTCTGCTGGGCTATTTCCTGAAATCTTCTGCCAATGGACGCCTTAAGATTTTCTGATACATTATAATAAGTAAAGGCTATTCCTATAATCAGGATAGGAATCCCAATGAATAGAAAAAAAGAAAAGAGCTTTAATTTGAGGTCTGTCTTTATGCGGTTTATCAAGGACATTTTTCACCCAATTTTCTTATAATTTTACCATAAATCTCTTTAACAGTCTTTATTTTTAACCTGAAATCCTTAATTAGTCTATTTCCTATAGCCTTTCCCCTGTAACCCATACGCCTTGCAAGCCCTTCAAGTGATGCATCATCTGCTGGCAGGATGTCCAGCGAAGTATCCTCTACAATCCTAATTCTGCTCTCTAAAGCCCTAAGAAAATAGTATGCATCTATTAGTTTAGAATAATCAATCCCTGAGAGACAGCCCTTTTCCTTTAAAGTCTTGAGTGCATTTGATGTGTTTGCATCCCTTATATCTTTATCAGCGTAACCGTATTTTAATTGAAGAATCTGCGTAATGAACTCTATATCTACAATACCGCCGGGGCTCAATTTTATATGCCTGTCTTTATTTAACGGCTCAATCAGCTCGTCAATCATACGATTACGAATCCTGTGTATCTCTGCTACATCATCATCTGTTATTGGTGATGAATATACAAAACCATGCGTTAGTTTAATAAAATCATCTGCAAGCTCTGCATCACCTGCAATATACCTTGCCTTGATATACGCCTGCCTCTCCCATAACTGAGCCCATTCTTTAAAATATCTTTTGTACGCATCAATATCCATTGCCAATGGCCCATCCTTGCCGAGCGGCCTTAGCCTCGGGTCTATTTTATAAAGTATACCCTCTTCAGTCATCTCCGATGCAATATTAATTATCATCTCACAGAGTTTGAATATAGAATGAAGATTTTCAGATTCCGTCATTCCCGCAACGTTTTTGAGCGGGAATCCAGCCTCCTCTTGAATGTTCATGTCAGAAGGAGAAGACTGGATTCCTGCCAGAGACACGCAGGAATGACAAACAGAAGCAGGAGCAGAATAGACAAAGATAATATCCAAGTCAGAACCATAGCCGATCTCTCTGCCGCCGAACTTGCCAAGGCCGATTACGGCAAGCCTTACACCCCCATGCAGGGGCGAGGTTACCTCGCCCCTACTGCTCTTATACAAATATCTCAACAAAACCTGAATTACTGCATCAGCCAAATCCGTAAGCTCTTCAAAGGTTGTTTCAATATCCGCAAAATTCAGGATATCCCTTATGCCAATCCTTATCAATTCGCCGTTTTTATATCGTCTAAGCCTGTTTAAGAATTCAACATTAACCCCCTCACCCTGTCCCTCTCCCCGCTGGGGAGAGGGAATCATCTTATTTCCTCTCCCCTCTGGGGAGAGGGTTAGGGTGAGGGGTAAGTTTCTAAACTCATCACTCATCTGAGACTTTGTTTTCTTAACATTTAAGATATCCGTTGCAACCAATCCATCAAGCAATTCAGGAGACTTGATTAAGATATTAGATAGAAACTGACTGCTGCCAAAAAGCATTGATAGAAGCTCAAGGATATACGGATGGCTCGCAAAGACCTTAAAATACGCCTCCTTCATATTTGTCTTTGATAAGAACCTTTCAAGATTATTCAGTGCAGCATCAGGGTCAGGTGATTTTGATATAAAAGAAAGAAGCTGCGGCATCAGATTTGACAGCAGATTTTTTGTTTTTATTGTAAGGGGCGCTTCTTCGCTTCCCTTTAACCGAATGATATTTTTATACGCCCTTTCAACATCTGAAAAACCATATTTGATCAAGAGAGAACTCACATCATCAATAGGAATATCTAAAAGAAGTATCAGATTAGCCTCAACCGGTATTTTATGCCCCTTTGTTTTTTTCTTTTCATAAAAGAAGGCTTCAAAAATCTTTCTGACATCCTTTGTTATCTTCTTATAATGCCTCTCAAATAAATCTACCTTATTGCCTTTATATCCAAGCCTCCCTGCCAATTTTAAAATTTCAGGCTTATCTTTAGGCAATGTGTGTGTTTGAAACTCATAAAGCATCTGAAGCCTGTGCTCTACCATCCTCAGAAATTTATATGCAGAAATCAAGCAGATAATATCCTTGCTTTTCAAATAATTGTAGCTGCTCAGCTTATGTAATGTCTTAAGCGTGTTCTTCCCCCTTAAATCACGGTTTTTTCCTGCATAAATCAATTGCAAGGCCTGAACAATAAACTCAATCTCTCTTATACCGCCGTGCCCTAACTTTACCTGCTGAAATCTTTCGCCCCTTGCGCCAATCTTCTCATCAATCCTCTCTTTTGTATGTTTTATCTCAGATATTGCTGCATAATCTAAATACTTCCTGTAAACAAAGGGATCTATCATCTCCTCAAATCTCCTGCCGACATCATCCCTGCCAGCACAAAATCTTGCCTTAATTAAGGCCTGGCGCTCCCATGTCTCGCCCCATGATTCATAATATATTTCAGTATTTTTTAAAGACCTTGCAAGCGCGCCAACCTTTCCGTCAGGCCTCAGCCTCATATCTACCCTGTAGCAGTAGCCCTCATCTGTAATCTCTGTTATTGCACTGATAATGGACTCGCTTAATTTAATAAAAAAAACATTATTAGCAATAATATTTATCTTCTCATCATACTTTAAAGCGCCCTCTGTCTCGCCATCTTCATCATAGACAAATATCAGGTCAATATCAGAGCTGAAATTCAGCTCCTCTCCGCCGAGCTTTCCCATTCCTATTATGGCATAGCCTGCCTCTTTTAAATTATCATCTGAATCTTTAAACATTGGCCTGCCAAATTTTTTAGTAAGCTCTTCAAGACATATCTCGTATGCAATTTGGAGGAGAGAATCAGCAAGATATGACAACTCCTCCGTTACATTGACTACATCCTCATATCCGAGTATATCCTTTAAACCTATTCTCAATATCTCCCTTCGTCTGAACCTCCGCATTGCATTTAATCTTTTTTCAAAGGATGTCAGGCTTGATACGGTTGTCCTTAGTTCTCTTATTAAATCATCTCTGCTTTTGGATGTATCTACAGCCCTCTCTTCAATCAACCACCAGAGATATTCAGGATTTCGTATAATGATATCTGACAGAAACTGGCTTGTGCTGAAAAGATTGATTAAAAGAAAGGGAACCTTTGGATTTGCCTTAAGCTGAGAAATAAAGATTCGGATATCAAATACTGCGCTGCAAAATCGCTCAAGGTTATTCAATACCATATCAGGGTCAGGAGAGTCTTTTATCTGATTAAATAGCGGCTCTATAACCTCTGAGAGGAGCTTTCTTACATAAGGCTCTTTTACAATAGCCTGAAGATTTTTATCTGCCTTTCCTGCATCCTCAAACCCGTATCTTTTATAAATCTCCTTTATCTCTTTTTCAGAAAGCTCAGGCGCTAATAGGAGATCAACAGGGCTTAAGAGTTTTTTGGACATAATTATCCGCCTTTTTGTTTAACTAATTGTTTTATTTTATCATATATGAGAAGAATTAAAAAGGAAAGTGGCAGGAAGAATAAATGTTGTAGGGGCGATTCATGAATCGCCCCTACAAAGATAGTAATTATATGTCAAAATACAATGCAAATTCGTACGGATGCGGCCTAAGCCTTATTGCGTCTACCTCTTTGGCCCTTTTGTAGTTTATCCATGTCTCAATCAGGTCTTTTGTAAACACATCTCCCTTTAACATAAAGTCATGGTCCTTTTCAAGCGCATCAAGGACTACATCAAGCGAGCCCGGAAGGTGCTTGATCTTAGCTGCCTCTTCTGGCTCAAGCTCATAAAGGTCTTTGTCTATTGGCTTTGGAGGCTCAATCTTATTCTGTACACCGTCTAAGCCAGCCATAAGCATTGCTGCAAAGGCAAGATATGAATTACTGCTTGGGTCTGGTGTCCTGAACTCAATCCTCTTTGACTTTTCGCTCTTTGAGTACATTGGAATCCTTACACATGCAGACCTGTTTCTCTGTGAATAGACAAGGTTGATTGGCGCCTCATATCCTGGAACAAGCCTTCTGTATGAGTTTGTTGTTGGCGCAATAAATGCGCAAAGAGCCGGCGCATGCTTTAATAGGCCGCCGATATAGTGGAGCGCCATCTCACTGACATCTCCGTAGCCGCCCAGCTTGAAAAAGAGGTTCTTGTTATTTTTCCAGAGGCTCTGATGAACATGCATTCCTGAGCCATTGTCCATAAATATAGGCTTAGGCATAAAGGTTACCACCTTATTATGTTTTCTTGCAACATTCTTGACAACATATTTATATTTCATTACCTTGTCTGCCATAGTTGTAAGCGTATCAAACTTCATATCAATCTCGCACTGGCCTGCTGTTGCAACCTCGTGGTGATGAACCTCAATATTGATGCCGACTTTTTGAAGTGTAAGGAGCATCTCATTACGGATATCCTGAAGGCTGTCCATTGGAGGCACTGGGAAGTATCCCTCTTTGTATCTAATCTTATTACCTAAGTTTGGATTCTCATCCTTGCCAGAGTTCCAGAAGCCCTCTTTTGAGTCCACCAT
>CAKKRA010000090.1 GCA_919902475.1 Nitrospiria bacterium | reverse complement strand
AGATAATGTTGTATCAGTAAGGCTAAAGGGCGCATGCGGCACCTGCCCGAGTTCAATATATACCTTGAAAATGGGCGTAGAAAGAATATTGATGGAAAAGATTCCTGAGATAAAAGAAGTAGCAGCCGTATAAAAGATTGATCTGCAAGAAGGGCTCAATTAATTCTGAGCCCTTCTTGCTTCTGGGGATAACAATCATGCAGCAAAAGAGCATATTGCTTAATGATGTACTTTCTATTATTGCAGCAAAAAAGCTTAGCGGTATATTAACCCTTGAAAACCAGCTGCACCTCGGCACCCTTACCTTTAAGGACGGCTTACTAATAGGCGCGCAGTCGCCCTATGGCCAGAAACTCGGGGATATTGTAGTTGCACAGGGAAAGGTGGACGGCGAACTTTTACTAAAAACCGTTGATATGCAGAAAAGGGAGGGAGACAAGGAGCCTCTCGGCGCATTATTTATCAGGATGGGCAAGGTCAGCCTTGATGATGTCAGGGATATCGTAACCTTTCAGATAGAAGATGCCTTAAAAATATTCAGAAAATGGCTTAATACAACCTTTTCCTTTTCTCCTATAGATATAACACCTGTTGACTCAATATGCCTCAAACCGGAAAAATATCTTGCCAATATATAATAATCATAAGTAAAAAAACAACTGCGGATAAACTATGCCTGATATATTAAACATAGCGCACAGGTGCGCATCCGGCCATTTACCAGAAAATACGCTCCCTGCCTTCAGGCTTGCAATAAAGCAGAATGCAGACATGATTGAGATTGATGTCCACCAGACAAAGGACGGGCATATTGTTGTCCTTCACGATGAATATCTGAAAACAGGCATCCTTAAAAAAAGATTTATCAAAGATATGGCTCTAAAAGAGGTTAGAAAAGCCAATAAAAGCATTCCAACATTGCAGCAAGTTTTAAAGCTCGTCAAAGGGAAAATCAGGTTGAACATTGAGATCAAGCGCGGCTCAGGCTATTATCCTGATATTGAAAGGAATGTTTACAGCCTTTTAAAAAAAGACAGGTTATTATCTAACACAATCATATCAAGCTTTGATATTGACTGCCTTAAAAACCTGCGGAAGATTTCAGATGATATTACAATTGGTTTTCTCTATAATAAAAAGGACTGGAACAAGGCAATAAAAAAGGCGGTTGCTTTAAAGGCCTATACCTTTCATGTCTCTGATAAGATTTTATCAGAGGAGCTGATTGCAAAGACTCATAAAAAGGGGATGAGGCTTTCTGTGTATACAATAAATGATGGGTATGAGATGAGGCGGGTTATTGAACTTGGTGTTGACGGTATTTTTACAGATTATCCTGACAGGCTGCACAGGATTTCAGGAGAGATAGAATAATGGAAGATATTCAGCGGTTTCTTGACCAGATTATCTATGACGGCTACAGGCTGAGGGATGTTGCATTAGGCATTATCATTGCTGGAATCTTTATTATATTAGTACGAAAACTATTGCGCGCAATGAAGACATCAAAGCAGCCAAGATACAGCACAAGGATAAAATGCCGCAAATGCGGCTGGGAGGGCGAAGTCGCTAA
>CAKKRA010000089.1 GCA_919902475.1 Nitrospiria bacterium | reverse complement strand
TACCGCCATCTTTTGCATTGCCCATTGCCTCAAGAAAAATATCCACGCTACCGTAATGTCTTACTGGAATAACCTGGCCTGCAATTCGGCTTCCGGTTATCAATGGTCGGATGTTAGGTGGAGCAATACGAATGGTTAGTTTCAATCGCAGACAGGCATCGGCAATCAGTGGAGTGGAAAGTTCAGAGAAGGCGCTGCTTATGTCCCGATTGTCCATAAAGCCCTCCTGTTTGTAGGTGTATGATACAGAGATTAAGGAGTTAAAGCAAGAAAATTATCTATCGGGTTATCGTGATTTTATACATTTTTAGAGATGTGCCTTTCTATTTCTGCTGCTTTCATTAACGATACACCAATATTCCGCATTTCCTTTCCGCCTTGTTCATATAAGCCTGATACTGCATCGTCAATCATGGCAATCCGAAAATCCCGCTCACTTGCTTCATATATAGAAGCTCGTGGGCAGTTGGGAAAGTTGCAGCCTGTGAAGGCTAAAGACGACACACCAAGTTTATGAAGATAATCCTCTAATGACATCTTATAAAATGCTCCCCAACGTGGTTTGTAGATAACTGCTTCTTTTGTGCCTATATGCTGAATGCCTCCAGAGAGGAGCAAATCGGTATCAAGCCGAATATCAGGTTCAGTCAATAGTTCACTTGCCAGCTCGCAGCCAGTGCTACCCGGACATAGTGGTGCTCCGCCACTTTCAACAAGGCTTCTACGACATAAATCAACATTGCTTCCATCCTTTTTATAGAGTCTCACGATGTGGATGATTGGCATCCCGACTTTGCGGAATACATGGGTGAGGCGTTTCATATTAGGCAATATGGCAGATGTCCATGGGATCTCAAAAGGCTGGCCATCTAATGTATCTCGTTGAGTGTCTATAGTAATCAGGGCGATTGATGAAAAATCTGGGTTGGTGTGCTTATCCATGATTGCCTCTGCTCAAAACTTAATTAATCCAAGGCTTATTTCAATAGCCTTGTCAACCTTCTTTATGCTTTCAGAAGAAATTGTTCCGAGTCTTTTGCCTAATCTTTTCTTATCAATTGTTCTAATCTGGTTCAGAAGAACAATGGAGTCTTTTTTTAATCCTCCCTCTCCTGCTTTTAAGAAGGCCTCGTAAGGAAAACCCTCTCTCACAGTAGATGTAATAGCTGCTACAATAGTTGCCTGAGAGTGCATATTTCCAACATCGTTCTGAATAATAAGTGCTGGACGAGTCTTTTTAATCTCAACGCCAATAGTGGGGTCAAAATTTACATAATAAACCTCACCTCTTTTTGGGAAGAACACCTGATCTCCTCCTGTAAGGCTTAGTTTTTGTTTCTTTAACTCCTATAAACTTCCCAGCATCTTCTTCAAGTGGACGCCACTCCTCTGCAATAGCTGCGTCTATATCTGCATTTGCTTTGTAACCCTTAACCATTTCCTCACGCAGCCTTTTCTTCTTTTCTTCTTCAAGTCTCTCCTGCAATGCCCTGACAATATATTCACTTCGTTTCCGTTCAGGCACTAAATTTTGCAGCTCCTTAAGTATTGAATGAGGGATTGATATGCCAATCCTCTTTACTACAGTAAAAGACATGATTAAACCTCCAACTTTAGCAATTATCCAATTCTATGCATAATTATAACACATAATTTTAGTATGTCAAACAGTATGTATTATTTATAACTGCTGGCTATGATAATACCTTCTATTTTAAGTCCGGCTTCGGTCTAACCATGACACAATCCCGATAACTATTAATTGAAATAAAAGCCCGAATATTGCAAAACCTTTTATATTAAAATCTGAGGGAGTTGGTGTGAGCAAGCTCGCCATCCACACGGTAGTTACAAAAGCTGAAAAAATAATCATGCCATACTTTCCAACAAATGTGGCTCCTTTTGTTGATTTAAGATACATCCATAAACCAGAAAGTAATATCAGAAGTTCAATTAAAAAAGAAGCGAAAACATAATTCCAGAGGCCTAAACCAATCTTATATGAATCACCGCCTAACAGTGGTAGATCCGCCCTATGAACGATTGCATCAAGAAGGAAATGTGATAATACTGTGGCTCCCATGGCAAGAGCAATCTTGTTTTTATTTGAATCAGATTTTGATGGCGCTATCTTAGACACCACAAAAAAGAGCCCAGTCCAGATAAAAGAAGCCGCAAGACCATGTGAATATGGGTAATATGTAAAATCAAGTGGACTAACCTTCGTAATCCCAGGAGCAAAGGACATTTTCTCTATTCCTAAAAGCACAAACAAAAAGAACAATATATCTGCAAACTGCGTAGCAAAAAACAAAAACCCTAATGAAATGTTCTTATCAACCTTCTTTGCTGCCAGAGCTATACCATAGTGTCCGATAAACATGTGTGGTCTCTCCACTGTTTGTAGTTGTATGACTATATAAAGATTACCTTATCAAGTCCTTGAAAATGTGCATCGCTGGTTACAACCTTACATTCTTCTTCCATTGCAGTTGCATAAACAATGGCATCTGCCATCGGAAGAGAGTATTGAAGGCTCAGGTCAGCGGCAAAAAGGGCTATACTCTCGCTTAATGGAATTAATAAGGTTCTGTTTATAAGGGATACTGACAAAAGAGCTTCTTCTTCTGTCCTTTCTCTCTTTATCTTTTTGTAGACTTCGTAGAGTATAATAGTAGGAGTTTTTATTTTTGAAGGGTCTTTCAGGTATTTTGCATATTTTTTTGCACGCGGGCCGTCTGTCAGAAATTCAATCCATCCTGAAGAATCAACGAGAAACATTATCGCTCCACATCCTCCCGAAGGCCTCCTCTATCCATCCCCTTGAGAAGTCCGCGGAAAAAGGAAATGGGCTTTTCAGGGATAAAGTATATTACTCCGCCCTTTGCAACAACTGTCATCTTTTGCCCGCTCTTAAGATGCAGCTTTTCCCTGATATTTTTAGGAATCACTACCTGGTATTTTGGGGATACAGTAGTTGTCGACATTTGTCCTCCCTTTTAGGTATCGATAGAAATATTGTAAAACAAATTATGCCCTTTGTCAATAATTCATTCATTTAAGGATGAATCCGCTGAAACTTATGTTCTTTTTATCTGCCATGCTTTTGGCATTTCTCAAAGGCGATAAGGTTATTAAGAATCTGCCTTAAATAGACTTCAAAATGGTCTATATCCTTTTTTGTAAATCCCTTATAAAATAACCCTGTCATCTCTTTGGATATCTGCATATACGCATTTTGCAGCTTCTTATCTTTTTCAGTTAGTTTAACAATTATCTTGCGTCGGTCTTCTTTAGATGGCACACGGACCAAATGACCTGTATCCTCAAGCCTGTCCAGCATACTGGTTAATGTTGACTTTCCGAGGGATGTCATTTTTGAAAGCTCCTGAATTGAAATGCCGTCCTGATTCCAGAGGGCAAAGAGAATCCTGCCCTGAGCAGGATTTATTTCTTCAAGTCCGTATTCTTTTATTTTCTTGGCTAATATCCTGCCTGATAAATGATGTATCTTGGCAATTAGAAATCCGCCTTCACGCAATTGCTTCATGGTTTGCCTTTGAATTCAAAATTAAAGAAATTAAGCTGATGATAATACTTTGCAAACATAGGGCGCAGGCAGAGTACTGTGTGGTCTGGGGCATGCGGCCCTCCGGGATAGTACATCTCCCAGCCCTTCTGCCAGATAGCCTCTTTTATTGCCTTATCTGTGATAATTTCTACTTCACCGCCTAACATAAGCCCCCTCCAGTCGCTTGGCTTGCAATAGTAAATAGAAACCTTTGGGTTTTTCTTGATATGGGCTATTTTTGATGAGGAGGTGTTTGTTGTAAGATAAACAAGAAAGTCGTCTTTGTGTTTCGCAAACAAATCTGATAGTTTTGGGAACTGCTCTTTTCTTCTCAAGTTGAACATAGCCCTTGTGTATGGAAACCCGTCTTTATCAATAGTAGTAACATAAGCTGCCTCAGCAATTTCCATTAATTCAAGGCTTAACTTCCTTGCGTCCTTTTCATTCATCTTTTTCCTCCTTAATGTTAGTTTTACATAGTATAGTTCTATATAGAACTATTTGTCAAGGAGAATCTCTGGATTAGATGAGAGGCTTTTTATCTTGATTTCAACAGTTCTGCCTTAATCTGCATTATCATTTCATT
>CAKKRA010000088.1 GCA_919902475.1 Nitrospiria bacterium | reverse complement strand
CTTGCGTCTTATGGTGTAGTTTCCGCTCAGGAGCTTCCTGACCTCTGAGTTTGGGTCGTCAAGGTCGCCAAATACAATGCCGCCATTGGATTTTTCTGCGCATGCAGGCATAAGCCCCTTTGCAAGCCTCTCTGTGCAGAATGTGCATTTTTCAACAACGCCGATTGTCCTTGTTGGATATTCAGGATTTTTCTCTTTTATAAACGGCCGAGGGTCTTTATAATTAAAGCTCCTTGCGCCGAATGGACATGCTGCCATGCAGAATCTGCATCCTATACAGCGGTGCTCATCCTGCATTACAATCCCATCAGACCTCTTGAATGTCGCCTGTGTGGGACAGACCCTTACGCAGGCCGGATTTTCGCAGTGATTGCAGAGCAGGGGAAATTGTTTCTCCTTAATAGCATCAGGAAGAAATTTATTCTCCTGTCCAGGGAAAACATGCTCATAGGTGTCTGTCCATATCCATTTTACCTCATCCTTTGTATTCCCAATATCTGGGACATTATGGATGCTGTGGCAGGCATCTATTATTCTCCTGTAATCCTCTTCAGTCTTGAACTTCCTCATATCCACAACCATTGCCCATTTCTTTGCCTTGAGCCCCTCTTCAGAAGTGGATGCCTGAAAGGCATCAAGGCTTCCTCTTAAAATGAGATTAGCGCCTGCTGCGCCTACGCCTATTATAGATACGCCGCTTATCTTTAAAAATTGCCTCCTGTCAATGCTCATGACTTCCTCCCCTTTGGCGCAATATGGCAATCCCAGCAGTATGGTTTTACAGAAACATATTTATGGCACCTGTCGCAGAATTCTGCTTTATTGGAATGGCACTTCATGCATGTATTCTGAAGGCTCATGTTGTATTTTTTCCCGTTTGAACTGACATAAATGCTCTTGCCTTCCCTTACAACCGCATCCCTCCACTGATTCAACAACTGCATGTGATTCGCCCTCATAAACTCCTTGGACTCAACGCACTGCTTTTCAGTTAATTCCTGAATAGCCGGGGTATCAAGTTTTGGCTCAGGCCTTGCAGAAACCTTGCCCATGTTATAGTAAAATGGGAATGCAGCTATCGCAATAAAGATGATAAGGACGGGTATTATCTTGCCAGCGTCATTCATCTTCTTTCCCCTCCTTGCCGGGCAGGACATCACCGCGCAAATCAGTTGTCCTTTCCTTTTCTCCCTTCATTATCAGGGCATTTCCAAGAAGCTCGTGAACGCCTGCAACCTTTACACCAGGAACCCAGTAGTCCATTAAGCCAGGAAGGGATGCCCTGTCAATAGCGCAGATATTCGCCAGAAGGTTTACGCCGTGCCTCTCCCGCACATATTTTACTGCGTTTGCCCTCGGCAGTCCGCCTCTCATCCTCAGCTCCATGTTCTCGCCTGCATTTAGTCCGGAGCCGCTGCCGCAGCAGAATGTCCTCTCCCTAATGGTATTTTCAGGCATTTCATAGAAATTATTGCAGGTATTATTTATGATGTACCTTGGCTCATCAAATATGCCCATGCCCCTTGCTGTGTTGCAGGAGTCATGGAATGTTACCTTAAGGTGGTCGTTTCTGGACGGGTCAAGCTTCAATTTATTATTTCTAATCAGGTCTGCCACAAATTCAATAACATGAACCATCTTTGTTGCCTTTGCATTCTCAAACCTTGTGCCTGTAATCGGCGAGACAGGCGCCTCAAGAAAATCCGCTGGCCCGTTCCATGTGTCCATATACTGCTGGATAACCCTCCACATGTGCCCGCACTCGCCTCCGAGTACCCACTTTACGCCCAGCCTCTTTGCCTCTGCATATATCTTTGAATTTAATCTTTTTGCCATTTCATTGGATGTAAAGAAGCCAAAATTCCCGCCCTCAGAGGCGTATGTGCTCCATGTATAGTCAAGGCCAAGCTCGTGGAAGAGCATAAGATAACCCATGCATGTGTAAATGCCCGGGTCGCCAAATAGGTCGCCTGATGGCGTAACAAAGAGTATCTCTGCGCCC
>CAKKRA010000087.1 GCA_919902475.1 Nitrospiria bacterium | reverse complement strand
CGCAATATGCTAAGAATCCGCTTGGTCGAAGAAGCCATTGCAGAGCGCTATGCAGAGCAGGAAATGCGCTGTCCGGTCCATCTCTCTATCGGCCAGGAAGCGACCGCAGTAGGCGCTTGCCATGCCTTGCAGCACACCGACCGGGTATTCAGCACCCATCGCTGCCATGCTCATTATCTGGCAATGGATGGCAGCCTCAAGGCGATGCTGGCAGAAATCTACGGTAAGGCGGCAGGCTGCGTAGGAGGACGCGGTGGCTCTATGCATCTTACCGATCCCGACAAGGGCATGATCGCCAGCGTACCCATCGTCGCAAGTTCGATCCCACTCGCGGTCGGCGCGGCGCTCGCAGACCAGATCGACGGCAAGAAGAGCGTCAGCGTTGCGTTTATTGGGGATGCTTCCGTCGAAGAAGGCGTTTTTCACGAAAGCGCTAATTTCGCCAGCTTGCGCAAACTGCCGGTGCTGTTTGTCTGCGAGAACAATCTGTATTCGGTGTATACGCCGCTCAAAGACCGGCAGCCGCCGCGCCCGCTTACCGAGCTTGCCCGCGCTCATGGTATGAGCTTTGTGTCCGCTAACGGCAACGATGTTGTTGCGGTTTTCAAAGCGGCACAGGAAGCGGTCGAGCGCGCGCGACAAGGCGCCGGACCGACATTCCTGGTGTTCGACACCTATCGCTGGCGCCAACATTGCGGCCCTGATTTTGACAATCACATCGGCTACCGCACCGAGGCTGAATATGAAACATGGCGCACGCGATGCCCAATCGAGGCCAGCAGGGCAAAACTGAACAGCCAGAAATTGCTGATGCCTGCCGATGAGGCGCTAATGGTGGCCGAGTTTAAGCGAGAAATCGACATGGCATTCGAGTTCGCCAAGGCCGCGCCTTTGCCGGAGCCCACGCAGGCCGCCGCTCACGTCTACGCGTAAATCAATATGACCGAACAAAAACGAATGCTCAGCCTGGGTGCTGCAATCAAGGAAGGTCTCACCGAGATTGCCGTGCGTGACCCGTCCGTCCTGCTCATGGCTGAAGGCATTGCCGATCCATTCGCCGTATACGGCACCTTAACGGACATCGGAAAGCACATCGATCCCAAACGTATCATCGAGATGCCGGTAGCGGAGAACGGAT
>CAKKRA010000086.1 GCA_919902475.1 Nitrospiria bacterium | reverse complement strand
TTCAAGAAATCCAGTTGATTTTGTCAATGCCACAGCATTTCCTACTTTCTTTAGCGGCGCAATTCAAGATATCTCCAGTCTTTTTGATACCAACCAATACAATGGCGCAAATCCATCAGCAAGTCTTAATCTTGGTCTCTCAGAATATTCCAATGCCAATTTTTTTAGTGAAGATACCATCTTTGATGAACAAAACTTTCCATACCCTAAAAAATCCAGCACAAACTTACAGAGCTACATTGATGGCAATGAGCTGCCTGAGACTGTAATAGGCGAGGACAATATACCAGATACTACCTTTTATATAAAGAAGGATAAAGATGGAGAGATAATTAAGCATTTTGTGACACCTGGTTACTTTACCAATCCTATTTTAACAACAGACCCTACATCACCTGTTTTGTCTTTAAGCTTTCTTCTTGATGACAATGTTTACAAAGACTATGCCTCGCTTCTCCTTCCCAGAGCATTTGGATACTCTGCAGGTCTATTAAACTACTTCTTTCGTGGGAAGATGGATATGGCAAAGGTGATGATATGAAAACAATTATTGTTTCTCTTATAATAGTGCTTACAATTTTTACTTTTGTAGCCCCTTCCCATGCCCTCTGGTGGATGGTATATCACAAACCTGCCTTTAAGGGTAAGGTAATAGATGCAGAGACAAAAGAACCTATAGAAGGGGCTGTGGTGGTGGCAGTGTATGATAAGGCAACGATTGGGCTTGGTGCAGGCTCAATTTCTTCAATAATAGAAGTCAGGGAAACCTTAACAGATAAAGAGGGGATGTTTCATATACCGTCGTACCTTACGATTATTCAGCCGTTTTCAATTGAAAATGAAGCCAACTTTATTATCTTCAAGCCAGGCTATGGGAGTTTTCCATGGCATCGTGTGAGTCCGCCGATGGAAATGTCATTGGATGTAATAGAAGAATACTTTATTAAAGAAGTTGGAAAGACTGATGAGATAGTGCAGAGGTCTCAGGTTCCAGCGACTAAAGGCAAAATATTAAAACGTTGGAATGTTATTTTCGGCATTGTTGAATTACCTAAGCTAAAGACGAGGGAGGAGAGGAGAGACAGTTTGCCTTCTATTCCAGGGCCAGGAATACCGTCTATTAAAATGAAAAACTTAATAAGATTATCTAACGAAGAAAGGATTTCATTAGGACTCAAACCGGAAGAGTGGCCATAGGGAGGACAATAATGCGTACTATCAGAATGTTTATCGTTTTGCTACTTTTGCCAAGCATGGCGAATGCCTTAAACGTGGAAACGCATAAGGCTATAAATGAAAGGGTTGGCAAGATACAAACACCGAACGGTTTCTCATTAAATCAATATCTAATTGACAATCTTGGAATTAGCGGTGGTGTAGAGGAACCAATTCTAAATTCATCAACTAATGTAAATCAGAAAATTTCTTTTTGGCTTCGTGATGGCGGTGAATACGAAGACTGGCCTGCTTGGTATCTTCCCTATGTTCGTTCTAAGAATCATTTTCATAATCCAATAAATGACCAGGGTTTTAGTGGTATATGGGATACAGGATTTCTTTCAGGAGATTCTGCAATTATCTGGGCATTAAAGGATAAAGGCACCCAGAGCCCAGGCGGCTACTACTCTTGGCTTGATGTAAGGGACTATTACTACAAGGCGCTTACTTCTTCAACAAAGACAGAACGAGACACCAACTTTGCCCAGACCTTCAGGGGAGTGGGGCAGTTAATGCATCTGATACAAGATATGTCTGTGCCAGAACATGCAAGAAATGACGGACATTATTTGCCATATGTAGGTTATGAGAATTGGATTTCAAAAAATCCAGTTGAATTTGTCAATGCCACGGCATTTCCTGTTTTCTTTACCGGCTCTATTTCCTCAATCAAATCTTTTATGGATACTGACACATATACTGGCTTAAACCCCGGAGTAACTACCTCCTACACTATCGGTCTATCTGAATACTCCAATGCGAATTTTTTAACGGATGATACTAAATTTACCGGTTTTACATATCCCAACAAATCCAGCACAAACTTGCAGAGCTACATTGATGGCAATGAACTGCCTGAGATTGTAATAGGCGAGGACAACATACCAGATACTACTTTCTATATAAAAAAAGATAAAGATGGTGAGATAATTAAGCGCTTTGTAAAACCTGGCTACTTTACCAACTATATATTAACAACAGACCCCACATCACCTGTTTTGTCTTTAAGCTTTCTTCTTGATGAAAATGTCTATGCTGACTATGCCTCGCTTCTCCTTCCCCGTGCAGTTGGCTACTCTGCTGGGCTTTTAAACTACTTCTTTCGTGGAAACATGGACTTTACAATTGATGCAAATGACAGAGAGGACGGAGTCAAGGGGGTAAAGATATCTAATCGTTTTACTGAGGATATGGATGGGACATTTAACCTCTACTATGACACAGCAGATACAAACAGACACCTTTTAGGCTCATGGAATATATCTTTGACATCACAAGGGACAAGTCAGATATTAAGCTTTTCTCTTCCCCAAGACTATTACAAATACAAATATACCCTTGCCTTTCGCGGCAAAATGGGAACAGAGCAGGATGCTGTGGCAGGCTATCAATATGCAGGCTGGCGTGAGGAATGGAATAATGGGCTGCATGGCAATCATACATGGCTTCATACTGACATTGATTTAATATTGCAAAACTCTCCTTATTATGGTCACACTATAAACGAAATTGCGGATGGTAAGCTCATAAAAGAGAACATCAGTTATCCAGGAAATGACCTGCCAAGGGTTAATCAGACCATAATATTGGATGCTTACAAAAAAGTAGCAAGCAATACCAATCCATACTGCGTAATTCGTTACTCAGACTTTTGTTTCCCTTATGACTTTGGCGAAGAATTTCCAATGTCCATAAATAAGAACACATGGATTAGCATAAAAATTGATGAGATAAGTATAAATGAAGAAATACCCTACCAGTATTGCGATTCCAACGATTACGGTCCCGGAAGTTGGCAGGGTGTTGATATACAATTTGACAATGGATTTAGCTTATTTTTTACTATTCCTGGCCATGTATCACCGGGGGATGCTACAACAGGGAGGTGGATAGCTTACATTGAACAGGGAAAAGAGTGGTCATACAATATCTTTGCTACATTCAAGAATGCAGGTGTAGAGTTTGTAGAGCCCGTCAATATAACGGGAATTGATATAGTCCAACAACTATGGTATCTTTGCAATCCGTCTACTATTGAATATCGTCAGAAGATGGTGGTGGATTATATAAGGATAGAGGAAAGACCTACAATTTTGCAAAGCCAATCAATAATAGTTTCACCATAGTAGGTCAAGGTTATCAAAAAAGAGTGTTCTTCCTATGCTGAGCCTTGGAAGATAAAAAAGGAGGTAGGCGCTATGAAAAAGTTGCTTGTTGTATCATCTATTTTAGTGGTTGTAATATTTGCGTTTGTTTTACCGGTCTTTACACAAACAGAAACACCGGAAACAAAGGTCTTTGAGCTTACTGCAGAGAAATACAAATTTGAGCCGTCACATATTACTGTAAACAAGGGCGACAAGGTTGTTTTGAAGATTAAGAGCAAGGATACAACCCATGGAATTACTGTGTCTGACTTTGGCCAGAAGAGGGCGCTGATTAATAAGGATGAAGTTACCACTGTTGAGTTTGTTGCAGACAAGGCCGGTATCTTTGAATACAGATGCGCAAAATTCTGCGGCTGGGGGCATCTCTTTGGTTTTGAAAAACTAAAGATAGAGATAAAAGAAAAAGCCGCATAGCGCAGGGCTTTGTCTTCATAATTTACTTGACCCTTTGCCTTTAATATATTAATGTCTCTTAATGACCTATGACTGCATAATAATCGGCTTGGGGCCTGCCGGCTCTTCTGCTGCATATTATCTTGCAAAAAAGGGCTTATCAGTGCTCGCATTGGACAAGGAAAGATTCCCGCGGCATAAGCCGTGCGGCGGCTGTGTATCCTATAAGGCAGAGCATCTCCTTCCCCCGGATTTTAAATCAGTTGTAAATAACAACGTTAATGGCGCTGTCTTCAGCTATAATGGCAAAAAAAAGGTTGAATTTAGAGGCAGTAACGGCCCGGTAGGATACATGGTGAGCCGCGAGGTCTTTGATGCATATCTTGTAAAGAAGGCAAAAGAGGCAGGGGCAGAAATAAAAGAAGGCGAAAGGCTCTTAGACATAGATGATTCACAAAACAGTGTAACTGTCTTTAGCTCAAAAGACAGATACAAAGGAAGATATTTAATAGGCGCTGACGGCGCTAACAGCAGTGTAGCAAAGAGACTCGGCCTTGCAAAGGAGAGAAGCTTATTTATCACAATAAATGCAGAGATAAAAACAGGCTCTGACGATGATTTTTCAGACCTGGTGGAAATTGACATCGGCGCCATACCTTACGGCTATGGATGGGTCTTTCCAAAGAACGGCTGCCTTGACATTGGCATTGCAAGTGTAAGGAATGAATCATTCAATCCAAAAAAATATTTTCTTGAGTTTATAAAAAAGAGGCCGTTTCTAAAAGATATAAAGATAGAAAAGACGTATGCCTTCCGCCTTCCTACTAATCCTGAGAACACGCCTTTGAATATAACCGGCAAGAGCGCTCTCCTTGCAGGCGATGCGGCAGGCCTTACAGACCCGCTTGTTGGTGAAGGCATTTATTACGCAATAAAGAGCGGCCGCCTTGCAGGTGAAACTATCATCAACCTCCTTAATAAGAATTCTGACATATCTGATTACAGTGAAAGGATATCAAAGGAGTTCATATCTGAATTCAATTATGCATGGAAGGCAGTAAAACTCATCTACTCCATGCCCTATTTCTGGTCAGGCATAATAAAGAGAAACTCAAAGATTGTTGAATTTTATTACAAGGTACTAAGAGGCGAAGAGACCTACAGCAGCTTTGCAAAAAAGCTGAAGGCTGTTGCGGGAAGGTAAAGGAAGGGTAATAGAACAAGGATGTAAAGCTTATTTACAGGATAAGGACGAGGTTTTAGTTGGAAGGATACAAAATTTCTTGACAGAATACAGCATATAGACTAACCTTATTAATTATGAAACCTATCTCAAATGCAGAGATTGAAAGGCGCGTAAGGGCATGGGCAGATGTTACCATGCTGTCCCTTGAGCTGAAACGCGCAGCAATGAGAAAGAGATACCCAAAACTCAAAGAAAACGAGCTCAAAGAGCTGATGTTAAAAGAGCTTTCAATCTTGAAAACAAAATGAACGATAACCCGCTCATTCACGCCCTTAAAGAGGTCTGCTCATTTCTTAAGAATAGCAAAATAGAATATATGCTTGTTGGCGGCTTGGCAGTTGGAATCTGGAGCAGGCCAAGGGCAACAGTTGATATTGATTTCCTGATTTCTGCCAGAATAGACGATTCAGATGCTCTCAGGCAAAGGTTAAATGAAAGCGGCAGATTTGTTTTAATACATAATGAACCAATAACCTTTGAGAAGATATCCCTTTTAAGAGCAACCCTAAAAAGCAATACAGATATTTCTGTTGATTTTCTATTTGTAGATGATGATTTCAAAAGCGAAGCGCTGAGCAGAAAAGTAGCAACTCAGGTGGCTGATTTTCCCATAAATATCGCTACACCTGAGGATTTAATAATCCTGAAGCTTTTAAGCGAAAGGCAGCAGGACAGGCTTGATGCAGAAGGGATTTTAGAGATGCAAAGGGAAAATCTTGATATGGAATACATCAAGAAATGGTCAGAAAGATTGGGTATTGCCTGTTAGATTAACTTTTATTATAATGCCGTAATAATATAAATATGAAGGGAGAAAAGGCTTTTTATGAAATATCAGGTTGGCAAAGCAGGAAGGATTGTAGTAGCGAGGTTTGAGGACAGAGAGGATGTGATTGAAAATCTGCACAGCATTGCAGAAAAGGAAGGGATAAAGGCTGCTGCGTTTTATCTTCTTGGCGGCATGAGGGAGGGAAGAATCGTTGTAGGCCCTGAAAAGGACGAGATACCTCCAAAGCCAGTATGGAAGGAGCTCGGCGAAAGCCATGAAATAGTAGGCTTTGGAACAATCTTTAATCAGGATAATAAGCCAAAGGTGCATCTACACGGCGCATTCGGTAAAAAGGATATGGTAAAGGTCGGCTGTTTAAGAGAAAAGTCAGAAACCTTTCTTGTGCTTGAGGCAGTGATTATAGAAATCACAGGAGTAAACGCTGTCAGAGAGCTTGATCCGGTATCTGGTTTGACATTGCTGAAGCTTTAACTCCCCACAACCTCATAATGCGAGGGATTGAGGCTGTTTATAAGGCTCATGCAGGGCTTAATATAAAGGAATTGCGGATTATTGTGATTTGCAGGTGCAGGTTATTAAGGAGCAGAGGGGAGATTAGCCTCAAATTGGAGGGATAATGGAACCTACGATTCAACAGGAAGTAATTGAGGGAAAAATATTTATGACTCGAGGTCATAAGGTAATGTTGAGCACAGACCTTGCTGAACTTTATGGTGTTGAACCGAGGGTCTTGGTACAGGCGGTTAAAAGGAACACCGAACGGTTTCCTGCGGATTTTATGTTTCAGCTTACAAATCAAGAGGTTATAAGCTTGAAATCACAATTTGTGATTTCAAGTTGGGGCGGCAGCCGAGCTAATCCTTACGCCTTTACCGAACAAGGCGTTGCCATGCTTTCAAGTGTTCTTCGGACTAAACGAGCAGTGCAAGCCAATATTGCAATCATGAGGGCATTTGTGAAACTGCGGGAGATACTATCTACTCACAAGGAACTTGCCTACAAATTGGCAGAGCTTGAAGGGAAAATAGAAAGACACGATGAAGAAATAAAAGCCATTTTTGATGCCATTCGTCAACTAATGTCGCCGCCGCCAGAACCCAAAAAGAGAAAAATCGGATTCATTGTCAGGGAGCGCAGAGTGCAGTACAGAACGCTTAGCCGCAAGGCTGTTAAAAACTAAGCTCAGTTTACTTTTCCCTCTCCTCTTGCACGAGAGGAGCAGGGTGAGGGGTACTTTTCATGCCTGCAATGATGAGGCTGTTTATAAGGCTCTTGCAGGGCTTAATATAAAGGGATTGCGGATTATTGTGATTTGCAGGGACAGGTTATTAAGGAGCGGTGGAGGCAGAGGCTGATATTTCAAGACCAGACTTTCTTTGAAACCCCCTTTACATACAAGTTGTGTATTATTATATATCTTTTTTATGCAGCCTTAACCTTTTTAGACTCAATCTTTACTACAAGCCTTGCATCAAGGGCATTGGCTATCTTCTGCAAGGTAGATAGTTTTGGTATCCCATGTGTGAGACCTTCAATCCTTGCAACAGTTGATTGAGGTATGCCAGCCTTGCTCGCCACTTCTTCCTGAGTCATCTTTTTCTTTAGTCTTGTTTCAATAATAGATGAAACAAGGTTAAATTCTGGCTTAAGCTTTTCGTATTCATCCCGCACCTTTGGGTTTTTTAAAAGTTCTTTTTTATATTTCTTCCAATCCATTATACCACCTCCATTAAATACATCTGTTAATATAATCTTTCAGCCTTTTTTCCGCTGTTTCTATTTCATTTACAGGGGTCTTGTTCCCTTTCTTGATAAATCCATGAAGCATTACAAAAATTCTGCCCTTAGCAGGAAAAAATAATATCCTGTAGATATTGCTGCTGACTTTAAGGGGTCTTGTCAATATGTGTGTAAAAAGCCATCAGGCGGCCATCCTTTCCATC
>CAKKRA010000085.1 GCA_919902475.1 Nitrospiria bacterium | reverse complement strand
ATGACATCCAATCTTGCCTCACAGTTAAATGAGCAAAAGGCATTGCAGCGCATGCCAGAGGTTTTGGCAGAGGTTCCCCGCGTAAGAGAGGACTTTGGCTATCCTCCTTTGGTTACGCCTTCAAGCCAGATAGTCGGCACACAGGCAACATTGAATGTTTTAACAGGCGAAAGATACAAGGTTATTACAAGCGAGACAAAGAATTATCTAAAGGGCTTGTATGGAAAGCCGGCAGCGCCTATAAATGAAGAGGTAAGAAAGAAGGCAATTGGCGATGAGGAGTTTATAGACTGCAGGCCTGCAGATTTGATTGAGCCAGAGCTTGAGAAGATGAAGGCAGAGGTTGGCGACAAGGCAAAGGATATTGACGACCTGCTCTTATATGCCCTCTTTCCAAAGGTAGCATTGGAATTTTTTGACCTCCGTGAAAAAGGGATGCTTCAGATGGAGGAGGCTGCTGTTGAAGAAAAGAAGGAAGGTAAGGCTGCGGATGCGCCGCCGCATCTTGCGCCAAGTGAATTTAATATAAAAGTGCATGGCGAAACCTATCATGTCAAGGTCGGCGGCATGGGGCATAAAGGCGAAGGCGGCAGGCCGTATTTTCTTTATGTGGACAACCAGCTTGAGGAGGTTATTCTTGAATCCCTTGTTGAGGTTGTTCCCAGCACAGTAGGACAGATAGATGAAAAAGTTGGAGGCCATTCCAGAAGGCCAAAGGCATCGCATGAGGGCGATGTAACAACTGCAATGCCAGGCACAGTAGTTGGCATAAAGGTTAAGGTCGGTGATAAGGTAAAGGCAGGGGACACGGTGGTTATAGTAGAGGCAATGAAGATGGAGAATGAGATTCATACGCCAATAGACGGCGAGGTAAAAGAGATATTTATTTCTATTGGCGACAGTGTGAACCCTGACGAGGCGTTGATAGCAGTTAGATAAGGAGAACAGTTTGGATATTGACATTTCACAATTAATACAGAACATATCTATTATGGCTCTGCCCATACTCTTTGCAATTACCCTGCATGAGGCAGCACACGGGTGGATGGCAGATAAATTTGGAGACCCGACTGCAAGATATCAAGGCAGGCTAACATTAAATCCAATAGCCCATATTGATATCTTAGGCACAATAATCCTCCCTTTGTTCATGCTCTTTACTACTAACGGGAGATTTGTATTCGGCTATGCAAAGCCTGTCCCTGTAAATTCTATGAACTTTAAAAATCCAAAAAGGGATATGGCTATTGTAGCAGCATCCGGCCCGGGGATAAATATAATACTTGCTGTTATTTCAGGCATTGTTTTTCATATAATAAGATATTTGATTCCAATGATAAATATAAATAATCAAGCAGGTTCTATATTAGCTACAATATTAGTTCCGGTAGCTTTAATGCTAAATAAGAGTGTCTTTCTAAATGTGCTCCTTGCTGTATTCAATCTGATACCCATCCCGCCATTAGACGGCGGCAGGATACTTGTCGGCATACTCCCGAGGCATCTGTCTGATTCGTACAGCAGGATTGAGCCATACGGAATGTTTATTCTCATGGGATTGCTCTTTTTAGACCCTTTTCATACTTTAAGCCGCATCATGTGGCCTGTAATTTCCTTGTTAACTGATATTATTTTGGGTGGTCTTTAAAACTTAGGACAACAAGTAACTAATCCTTGACAGTAAGGTGCTTTTGTATTGACCTTGACCATATCTCAATGCCTTGACAGAAGACATTCAAAGAGGTATACTATTTTTAGATTATAAGTATACTATTAAGGAGACAATAAAAGATGTTCAGAGTTACTGCAAAATATCAGATCACGATACCGCCCGAAGTGAGAAAAGATCTTGGTATAATTCCTGGTACAGATGTGGGTATAACCAGAAAAGGGGACAAGTATGTCCTTATAGTGAAGCCTGTCAAAGAATTAAAGAGAAAATGGCGCGGAAGATTTAAGGGTGGGATGACGACCGATGAGTATATGAATGAAATCAGGGGGAAGGCAGGTTGAAAATCTGTGTAGATACCACGGTTCTAATCGATAGTGTAAAAG
>CAKKRA010000084.1 GCA_919902475.1 Nitrospiria bacterium | reverse complement strand
GAAAAGAAACCAGAGGTTGATGCAGCAGCTCTTGCAAAAGAGGCGGTTGAAGACAAAGAAATAAAAAAATGACAGAAACTAATCAGGAGTTGGAAGAAAAAGATGAAGAAGCAAAGATGCCTCTTACAGAGCATCTTTCTGAGCTGCGGAAGAGGCTTGTTGTAAGCATTGCAGCGATCGGCATCGGATTTATTGCAGCTTTTAACTTCTCTGACAGGCTCATAGGGCTGATTGTAAAATCAATTAATATAAAGATAGTCTTTCTTGCGCCAACAGAGGCCTTCTGGGCAGAGATGAAGGTCGCCTTTTTCTGCGGTCTTTTAATTTCACTGCCTGTTCTTCTTCATCAGGTATGGAAATTTGTCGCACCGGGCCTTCATCCTCAGGAAAGGCAATACGGCTTTCCATTTGTTATATTATCCTTTGTATTTTTTCTTATCGGTGTTGCATTCGCCTTAGTGGTAGTCCTGCCCTTTGCAATAGGATTTTTATTGAGCTACCAGACAGAGTGGATGCAGCCCATGATTTCTGTAGGCAATCTTGTAGATTTTTATGTAAAGTTTCTCCTGGCCTTTGGCCTTGTATTTGAAATGCCGCTCGCCATAACTATATTATCAAAGATGGGCGTGCTTACCCCTGCATTTCTTTCAAGGAACAGGAAATATGCTGTATTAGCCAATTTTGTTATTGCCGCTATGCTGACGCCGACAACAGATATCTTTAACATGATGCTTATGGCAGTGCCATTGATTATACTTTATGAAATAGGAATAATAGGCGCAAGGATATTTGGAAAAAAGAAAGGAGAAGAACATGAGCAATGAAGGGAAGATTGTTGAATTGGATTTAAGGCAGATGCCGCCATTTGAAAGGCACGACAAAATCTTTGAGATATGGAATAGCCTGAAGCCGGGCGAGGCAATAAGGATCATCAATGACCATAATCCAAAGCCGCTCCATTATCAATTTGATGCAGAGCAAAAGGGAAAGTTTGAATGGACAGATGAGCAGTCGGGTCCAAAGGACTGGATAGCGAAGATAAAAAGGATATAATAAAAAATTAGTCATTGATAACAATGTCTGAAAAGATTCCTGAGAATATCAAACATGAAATAGAGCGGCTTGTAAAGGAGCTCAACTATCACTGCTATTGCTATTATGTCCTTGATTCGCCTGTTATCTCTGATGAGGAGTATGACAGGCTCTATTTTAAACTAAAAAAACTTGAAGATGATTACAGATACATCCTTCCGGATTCTCCGACCAGGAGGATAGGCGCGCCTGCGCTTGATAAATTTGAAAAGGTAAAACACACAGAACCCATGCTCTCGCTTGATAATGCCTTTTCCTACGATGATGTAATAGAATTTGACAAGAGGGTAAAAAAGTTATTAGAAACAGATAAGGATGTTGAATACACTGTTGAGCCAAAATATGACGGCTTGGCCATTGAGCTTATATACAAGGATGGGTTTTTGTATAAGGCCTCTACAAGGGGCGACGGGTATGAGGGCGAGGATGTAACGGCAAATATCAGAACTATAAAGTCAGCGCCTCTTAGGATTGAGGGCTTAAATGTTCCATTAGAGATAGATATCCGCGGCGAGGTGTATATGGACATTGAAGACTTTGAAAGGCTGAACAGGGAAAGAGAAGGAAAAGAAGAGCCGCTATTTGCAAATCCAAGGAATGCTGCTGCAGGCTCAATAAGGCAGCTTGATTCATCAATCACAGCAGCAAGAAGACTACATCTTGCCTGTTACGGAATAGGCGCAGTAAATGGGATAGAATTAAAGAACCAGATAGAGCTTATCAGATGGCTTGAGAAGGCGCGCTTTCCAATCCCTGCAATTGTAAAAGAGGTGAAAGGGATTGACAATGCTATTAAGGTTATAAAAGAGATAGAGGAAAAGCGAAATTCCTTTCCTTTTGAAACAGACGGCGCAGTAATAAAGGTAATGGATTTTAATTTGCAGAGGCAATTGGGTGTCAAGACAAGGGAGCCTCGCTGGGCAATTGCATATAAATATCCTGCGCATCAGGGAACCACTAAGATAAAGGAGATAATGCCGAGTGTCGGCAGGACAGGCGTAATAACGCCTGTTGCGCTCCTTGAGCCTGTAAAGATAGGCGGTGTTACTGTATCGCGTTCAACTTTACACAACTGGGATGAGATTGAAAGAAAGGATATACGGGTTGGAGACTATGTTGTAGTTGAACGTGCAGGCGAGGTTATTCCCCATGTTGTAACAGTGATAAAAGAAAAGAGGACAGGAAAGGAAAAACATTTTCCTATCCCTGAAAAGTGCCCTGTGTGCGGCTCTAAGGTTGTAAGGGAGGAAGGAGCGGTTGCAATAAGATGCATTGGCCTTGACTGCCCTGCACAGGTTCAGGAGAGGATAAGGCATTTTGTAAGCAGGCATGCAATGGATATTGAGGGTCTTGGCGAAAAAAATGTAGAGCTTCTCTATTCAAAGGGCCTGATAAAGCATTTTGCTGATATATATAAACTCAAAAAGGATGACCTGCTTCAGCTTCCGAGGTTTGCTGAAAAATCTGCGCAGAATCTTATTGACGCCATAGAAAAGAGCAGGCATACAACGCTTTCTAAGTTTCTTTACGGCCTCGGCATAATCCATGTCGGCGAGCATGCTGCAAAACTTTTATCAGCGAATTTTGAAAGACTTGAAGAGCTTTATCATATAAAGCCTGAAATGGTTATGGAGATAAAACAGATAGGCGAGAAGATTGCAAGTTCAGTAACGGACTTTTTCAATGATTCAGAAAATATCCGCGCCATTGATAATCTAAAATCGCTTGGCCTTGAGATAACTAATCCTGATTTTAGAGAAAAGAAGAAAG
>CAKKRA010000083.1 GCA_919902475.1 Nitrospiria bacterium | reverse complement strand
GCCATATAAGGCAAAGAGCAATATCCTGCCGGAGCAGACGCTTGGCAGAGGGCTGCGCCGGATGTATAGGGATGAAAATGTGACTGAGCTTGTCAGCGTAGTCGGCACAGACGCCTTTATGAACTTTGTGGAATCCATAAAGAGCGAAGGTGTAGAGCTTGAACTTAGGAAGATGGGTGAAGGGACTGCACCAAAATCTCCGATAGTGGTAGAGGTTGACAATGAGAATGCGCACAAGGATATTGAGGTTCTTGATATTCAGATACCGGTTTTGAGCCCAAGAATTTACAGAGAATACAAAAATCTTTCAGAATTAGATGTGGCGGCCTTTAATCATAAGAGGCTGCCGATTAAGCAATTCAGCGAGGAAGAAAAGCGTCAAATAGTCTTTAAGGATATTACTACCGGAGAGATTACCCACACAACGGAGCTGGATACGGATTTTGTGGCAAATTATCAGAGCGTCATAGGATATTTTGCACAGGTCATAATGAAAGAATTGCGGCTTGTGAGCGGCTATGACATATTGTATGGGCAAGTAAAAGAATTTATACAGGCACACCTGTTTACTGAGAGGGTTGACCTTGACGATTTAAATATTATTAGAAACTTGTCCGAGATTGAGGCAACTAAAACCATCATAGAAACTTTTAAGAAGCAGATTAACGAATTGACAGTTCTTGATAAAGGGGAAGCAGAGCTAAGGGATTATATAAAAATCAGCAAATGCCGTCCTTTTGTTGTTAAAGAATAGGGTTATTTGATTCCAAAAAAGAGCGTATTCAATAAAATCATTGGGGATAGCCATTTTGAGCTTCAATTCGCCAGCTTCTTGGATGGGTGCAATGATATTATTTCCTATGCTAAAAACTTTTTTGCCGTGCATTTTAAATTAGATTACCGCGATGCTGACGGTGCTATATCGGATTACTATCCTGACTTTATTGTAAAGGTTTCGGAAAAGGAGATTTATATTGTGGAGACAAAAGGGCGTGAGGACTTGGATGACCTGCTTAAGATTAAAAGATTAAGCCAATGGTGCGATGATATTAACTCAATTCAAGCTGAAGTGCGTTACGCGTGGCTTTATATTGAACAGGAAAAATTTGAAAAATATTCCCCAAAGAATTTTAGTGAACTTAGAAATGCATTTAAGGGCGAGAGGGAAATTTTATGAAAGAAAAAAATGACAGTCTTGAAAAATAAGTCAAAAGAAAAATTAGAGATATAAAAGCCAGAGGATATTGTCTCCCCCCTTCACAAACCCTGCTTCAAGGGAAATATAAAAAATTAAGACAGGCGCTTTTGTTGCTTCCTTTTATTGCCCTTAAAACCCTCCACTTTTCTGAGACTTTTCTACCCCAAGTGGGGAATTTCTGTCCCATACACATTTTTTGTTGATAAATCAAGTAGTTATCTAAGTTATCCAATTTAAAACTGCAAAAAATAGTCCTTTCTTAGTCCCAAAAGGCCTTAACATAAAATCCAAAAATCCATTCCCTTTGTGCTCTGTAACTCATTGATAACAAAAGCTAAAAAACTGTTATTCTAAATATTCTAATATTGGCATATCCCTTGCAATATTAAGTAGCGTCAAGGTTTGTAAATCGCATGGAGATGATTATGGAGCGTGGAAAACGGATACTGGTAGCCACCTCTGATAAGGACGAAGAGTGCAGGATATGCAGGTTCTTATCTGAAGATAAAGGGCACAAGATTAAGGTGGTTGAAAGCGGACAAGAGGCAGTTCAGGATATCTTAGGCGGCGAGATTGACCTTGCGGTTATTGACCTTGAGTTGAATAAGGTTACAGGGCTTGAGGTAATTGAAAAGGTAAAAAAGAGCAAGGTGGAGGTGCCATTAATAGTTATCTCAGGCGACAGTTCAGTCCAGACAGGAAGCAGGGTGGTGGAAAAGGGCGTGTTTTATTATCTGTATAAGCCTGTTGAGATGGAGATGCTGGGTGAGGTAGTTAATGCAGCCCTGAAGAGATTTTCAAAAACAAATAATATCTATAAGGAGAAATAATGGCTGAAGAAAAATATCAGGTAAAGATACCTGACATAGATTATTTTAAAAAGATGATCAAGTGCCAGAATGCCTGTCCTGTTAACACCCCGTCAGGAAGCTATGTAAATGCCATTGCTGACGGAGACTTTCTGCATTCCTATGCTATTGCCAGAGGTCCAAACCCCTTTGCGCCAATATGCGGTCTTATATGTAATCACCCATGTGAAAAGGCATGCCGTAGAGGCAGTGTAGATGAGCCTGTATCAATCCGTGCATTAAAGAGGGTTGCTGTTGAGGCCTTTATGAAGGCCACCGATTCAGACATACATAAATCTGCAAAACTCTCCTCTGCATTTGGCGGGTCAAAGGACGTTTCTACCGGGAAAAGGGTTGCGGTTATCGGTTCAGGCCCTGCCGGGATGTCAGGCGCACATGACCTTGCCCGCCTCGGTTATAATGTAACTATCTTTGAGTCACAGCCTGTTATCGGGGGCATGTTCTATTTTGGCATTCCAGCATACAGGCTGCCAAAGGATGTAGTAAAATTTGACATGGATTCTATCCTTAGTCTCGGGATTGATGTCCGCCTTAATATAACAATTGGCAAGGATATTACCTTGCAGGACCTTTTTGATCAGGGTTTTGAGGCAGTATTAATAGCTGTAGGCGCACAGTTGAGCAGGCCTCTTCCCATCACCGGCATAGATCTGGAAGGCGCCTTTCATGGCATCTCTTTCTTAAGGATGGTCAGCCTCGGAAAAAAGCCTGACCTCGGCAAAAGGGTGGTTGTGATAGGCGGCGGTAATGTTGCAATGGATGTGGCAAGGACGGTACGAAGACTGAAAGTAAAGGATGTTCATGTAGTATGCCTTGAGGGAATGCACGAGATGCCTGCTGATAAGGCTGAGATTGAGGAATCGCTTGAAGAGGAGATAGTCTTTCATAATAGAAAGGGGCCTCAGCACATTGTTGGAAAAGATGAAAAGGTTGCAGGGCTACAGGTTATTGATGTTGCGGCTGTCTTTGATGAAAACGGCAGATTTAATCCAAAATATATAGACGGCTCGGAATCTGTTATTGACACCGAGACTGTTATTACAGCCGTCGGCCAGGCGTCTGATAACGACTGTTTAAAGGGCTGCAAGGGTTTTAAGGCAACAAGGTGGGGAACCATTGTTACGGATGAGAGCCTGAATATAGGCATCCCGGGTGTATTTGCAGCAGGCGATGTTGCAACAGGCCCGGCGATTGTTATTGGCGCTGTTGCCTCAGGCCAGGATGCAGCAAGGGCAATTGAT
>CAKKRA010000082.1 GCA_919902475.1 Nitrospiria bacterium | reverse complement strand
GGGACAGGGCAGTAAGGCCGTCCATTCTCGGCATATCCACATCAAGTGTTATTATATCCGGCTTCAGGTCAGGTATCTTTTTTAATGCAAAAAGGCCGTCCATAGCAGTCCCCACAACCTCGATGTCTCTATCCATTGCAAGGATATGGGGTATCATCTTCCGCATCAGGGCAGAGTCGTCGACAACCATTACCCTTTTCTTCCTGCTCTCCATTATATTTTCTTGCCCCTTTCTTCCGCCTTTTATAATGTTAAGCTGCTACCATTATCCTTTTTATGAGCGATGCCACATCCAGAATAAGGACTACGGAGCCGTCCCCGAGTATAGATGCCCCTGATACAATATTGCTTCCATTATCCATTGCCTTTATCACAAGCTCCCTCTTTCCCATGAGCTTATCAACTAAGATCCCAACCCGCTTTTCCGCAAGGCCGATAATAAGGGCAAATGATTTATAAGGAGGGGAAGCAGAAAACAAGTTCCCCATATCGCTTGTGGGAGAATGATAGGGTGAGGAGTGTTCTATAATTTCTCCAAGCCTTATCAATGAAATAACCTTGCTGCGCCATCTCAAAGATTCTATGCCATTGATTGTGCTGATCTCATCATTAAATACACGTTTTATCTCCAGTATAGAAGATAAAGGGAAGGCAAAAAATTCCTTGCCAGCCTTAAATACCATCCCCTGTATGATTGCAAGGGTAAGAGGAAGTCTGATAGTAAATTTCGTGCCCTTGTCAGGAACAGATTTTACCTGAATCAGCCCCTTCAGCTCTTCCACTCTCATTTTTACCGCATCCATGCCTATGCCCCTGCCTGAGGTTTCTGTCACCTCTTCTGCTGTTGACAGGCCTGAGTGGAATATCAGGTCAATGGAGTCCTCTGCATCCATGTTAGAAGCGTCTTCCCTGCTTATAATCCCATGCTCTATTGCCTTTTCTTTTACCCTTTCTGTGTTAATTCCTTTCCCATCATCTTCAATCTCTATTATTATCTGCCCGCCTTCATGATAGGCTTTAATCTTAATTACCCCGCACTTATCCTTGCCTTTGCTCTCCCTCTCTTCTTTTTTTTCAATCCCATGGTCAATGCAGTTTCTTATTATATGAATCATGGGCTCTCCGATTACATCAATTATCCCTTTGTCAAGCTCTGTATCAGCGCCAGAGACATCAAGTTTTATCTCTTTTTCCTTTTCTATTGACATGTCTCTTATAATCCTCGGAAACTTCCTGAAGACATGGTCAATAGGCACCATCCTTATTTTCATTACGCCTTTCTGGAGTTCGGAAAGCGTACGTTCAAAAAGTGCGTCAATATTTTCAAGATTAGATACTGCCTCGTCCCTTCCAAGCCTTCCGCTCAGTTCAGATACTGACTGGGTAATCATTGACCTTCCTATTATCAATTCTCCGACAAGGTTCATTATCTCATCTACCCTCTTTGCATCTACGCGCAGGGTTGAGTCATGGCTGCCTGCGGCAGTTCTCAAACCTGCGCCTGCATGTTCCTGTATGCAAGAACCGCCCCCTGTTTCTGTAAAAGAAAAAAGGGATATGCTAACATCTCTGATTATCCCTGCTATTGCGCAGGAATTTCTGACAGCCTCTGACTCTGACTTTGAACTGAAGATGATTTTTACTGCGTCTGCATACTCTATCTCCTGCCCTTCTATGTTTGGCATCCAGCATATAGCCTCCCCAAGATTTGAAAGCTGTGTTTTCACCATAAAAGCGCCGACTTCTCTTTCTCTGCATTGCGGGTCAAAAACCGCTTCAATTTCGTAAACTGAGAGGCCGTCTTTAAGCGCCTGGCCGACTTGAAGCTGCTGGTATTCTGTAAGCACAGGGATGGCATTCTGCGCCGCTGCTTTTTTCGGTGAGTCTCTATCAGAGGCATTCAGATAGCTGTCAATCCTTTTTATTAATCCCTCAGTATCAGCAGTATTTTCATTTCCTTCCCTGTTGTTTGTTAATATTTGAGTAGAGACATCCACAAATAAGAGCAGTATATCGCTAATGTCCCTGTCCATGCGCAGCTTTTTTTCCCTGAGCATATTCAGGATGTCTTCAAGCCTGTGCGCTGCCTCAGAAAGACTATTAAGCCCCATTGACGCCGAGTCCCCTTTCAGTGTGTGGACATATCTCTGGATATTTTTCAAAATATCAATGTCTTCCGGGTTTTTCTCAAATTTCAGTATCTCTGCGCCGAGCAGTTCAAGTATCTCAAATGCCTGCGCAAAGAAGGATGTCCTCAATGCCTCAAGCTCTTTATCTGTAAGATTTGCAGGATACTCTTCCATATTTTCCCCTGATGTTATATCCGCTTGTATGCAGCCCCTTTATTAAAATATACAAATCTGAATCGGTTGTCTATTCCCTGGAGTGTCTCTGAATGGCCGAGAAACAGGTAACCTCCGGTCCGCAGCGAGTTGTAAAATTTGTCAATCAGTCTTTTCTGCTCTGCTATGTCAAAATATATCATTACATTCCTGCAGAATATTATATCCAGATCCCTGAGCCCGTTTTCATTTTTAAGGTTATGAAAATCAAAGATTGTATATCGCCTTATCTGATCTAAGACTTTATAGTTTTTGCCGTCACTGTTAAAATATTTTTTCAGATATTTTTCTTCTATGCCGTCAATTCTGTCTTTAGAATAAATTCCATCCCTTGCAGTTTCCAGCGCAGAAAGAGATATGTCGGAGCCTATTACCTCAGGAATTGGGACGGCGGCTCTGCCAAAGCAGTATTTTTTCATTGCCTCAAAACATTCCATTGCTATTGTATAGGTCTCCTGTCCTGTTGAGCATCCGGCGCTCCAGATCCTGATTGCCTTACTGTCTGCCCTTCTCTTTTCTTCTATTATCTCTGGAATAACCTTTTCCCTGAAAAGGTCAAACTGGGGCCTGTTTCTGAAAAAAGAGGTCTCTCCTATTGTAAGCGCATCAAGAAGGATAAGAAGCTCCTTTTCCCCCTCGTCATTGTTAGTGATATACTTGTAATACTGATATACGCTCTTAATATTTGCTGCCTTCAGCCTTTTACTTATCCTTGACTGAATAAATTCCTTCTTGGTATCCTTGAAATACATCCCTGATTCATTGTAAATAAGGCTTTTGAATAGCAGGAATTCTTCATTAGTCATTTCAGGCTCTTTTTTAAAAGCCCATTGATTTGTATTTTCACAGTGGATATTATTAAGCATAATTCTGTA